>NZ_ASSJ01000030.1 GCF_000473895.1 Rubidibacter lacunae KORDI 51-2
GCCCTACATCTTCATCCACTCGCTGTGGAAGAACTCGCCACGCGGTTGGTCGGTACGTTCGTAGGTGTGAGCGCCGAAGTAATCGCGCTGGGCTTGGGTCAAGTTTTGCGGTAGGCGGGCGCGCCGGTAGCTGTCGAAGTAGTCGAGCGATGCGCTGAAAGCCGGGACCGGCACGCCCATCTTGTTGGACGTTGCGAGCACTTCCCGCCAAGCACTCTGGCGATCGAGGATCGATTGCTTGAACTCCGGCGACAGCAATAAGTTTGCTAACTTCGGGTTGTCGATGAATGCCGACTGAATCTTGCCGAGGAAACCAGCCTGGATAATGCAGCCGCCCTTCCAGATGCGGGCGATTTCGTCCAGCTTGAGGTTATAGCCGAACTCGTCCGACGCCTTGCTCAGTAATGCCATTCCCTGGGCGTAGGAGCACATTTTCGAGCAGTATAGGGCATCGCGAACTTTGTCTACAAATGCTTGGACGTTGCCCCCGAAGGGCTCGACCGCGCTGGGCAGTTTCTTGGCTGCAGCTACGCGCTCGTCTTTAAACGAGGAAATGACGCGCGCGTTCACGGCGGCATAAATCGTCGGGATCGGGACGCCCAACTCTAACGAGGTCACGACCGTCCAGCGACCCGTCCCTTTCTGACCTGCCGAATCGAGGATGACATCCACAAGGCCCTTGCCGGTTTCGGGGTCGATTTTGGTGAAGATATCGGCCGTGATTTCGATTAGGAAGGAGTTCAGCTCCTCAGTCGCGTTCCACTCCTTAAAAACATCCGCAATCTGGATGTTGCTCAGACCCAGGACGTTCTTAAGAAGGTCATAGGCTTCGGCGATAAGCTGCATGTCGCCGTACTCGATGCCGTTGTGGACCATCTTGACGTAATGACCCGCGCCGCCGGGGCCGATGTAGGTAACGCAGGGACCGTCATCCACCTGAGCCGCGATCTTCGTAACGATCGACTCGAGATCGCGATAGGACTGTTTGGTTCCGCCAGGCATCAAGCTCGGACCGTGGAGCGCTCCTTCTTCGCCGCCGCTGACGCCCATCCCAACGAACCCAAGCCCGGAGCCTTCGAGTTCCGTTGTGCGGCGCTCGGTATCTTCGTAGAGGGAGTTGCCGCCGTCGACGATCGTGTCGCCGGGTTCGAGTAGGGGTTTGAGTTGCTGGATCACCGCATCAACTGGCTTGCCCGCCTTCACCATCACCAGGATTTTGCGCGGCCGGGCAAGCGCACCGACGAATTCCTCGATCGAATAGGTTGCGGTTACGTTCTTACCCTGGGCGCGCTCTGCCATGAAGGTTTTAGTCTTCTCGCCTGTACGGTTATAGACGGCGATGGGGAAACCCCGGCTCTCCACATTGAGCGCCAGATTCTCGCCCATCACGGCTAAACCGATTACGCCAAAGCTGGGTTGTGTCATGAGACGAATCGCCGATCTCGATAAGAACTGTTTACCTCAAGGGTATCGGCAAGTTCCGAGCACACTTGTGAAAAAGAGATTAAAACTTGCGTTTACTTGCTTTTCAGAATTCCGAGTGCTTGCGATCGCACCAAAGTCCTCAGCTTGGCGGGCCGACGAGTCAGGTTGCCAGGTCTGATTACCAGCAGCAGCAATCCGACGCGGTCCGCTTGCGATGCAGGTCGAGCCAGACTCGCGATCGCGCGTTGCCAACCGGCCGATCGCTGGCAACGGCACGGTTATCGATCGCGGCTATTGGTAAAGTGGCTACGTGGCTCCCAAGAGGCTTCTGCTGTATGTTGGCCCAATTCCTCGCGCTGCTCGTTGCTCTCGGCAGTTTTGCTCTGTACATGGCGGCATTCTTCTTTCCCGAAGTTCACCGCAAGTACGATTTTGTTTTCAGCGGTTGCGGGTTGTTCTACGCGTTGGTGCTTTGGGTGTGCGCGCAACGTATCACGGGCGGCGTGTTGCTGGGACAAGTGGCAAGCGTGGCATTACTGGGCTGGTTCGGCTGGCAGACGCTGAGCTTGCGCCGAGAACTAGTGCCGGAGGCAGAGCAAACTCCCGTCCCCGAACAGGCAACCAGCAAGGCGCGCAGCTGGTTGACACCAAACCAGTGGCGATCGCGCCTGAGCGGTCTTTTCCAACGCCAGTCAGCTACTGGGTTGCAATCGCAGCAGCTTTCCGAGGCAATTGCAGTCGAGATCGAACCGGGTACTCTGACTGAAACCGAGCGTGCCGCTCCCGATTCCGAAGCAGCATCGACCGGGCCGATCGCGTCCGAATCCATTGTTGAAGCGCCTACATCCCCCGCTACCGCTAACGAGTCGGCGGTTACGGCGAGCGAACGTGCTGACCCACCAGCGACAGCCGATGCACCCCCTACCAATCGCGAACCTAATAGCAGCTTCACGCCCGACCAAACCGACATCTAAAGTGACCTGTCCTGCCCCTCGTCGTGCCAGGCCGCATATAGCGCTAGCAGCGGATCGCGATCGGTTTTCATTGCATGAATAACATCAGGGGGGTGAACGATAAACTCACCTCCCACGCGCAGCCGCCATGCCCCGTTGCCGATCTGCCAAAGTGCTTGCCCGGACAGAATGTGATGGAGCTCGGCTTCTGGACGTGCGTAGGGCAGGTAACACGTGGCAGGACCGAGCAGAACGAGCCCGAGCGTGACACGCTCGCTGACGATCCAGCCGCGGGGTCCGCAGACTTCACTAGCGGCATAGTTCGTGTCGGATGGGGCAACAGCAGTATCCTCGGGGGCATAGTCCTGATGCCAATGCAAATAGGGCAACAGCGGCTTAAGGGCGAGTATGAAGCCCGTGTCGAGGCGGTTGGTAGCTGCTGCGATCGCGTCGGGTAAGTACCGGCACACCGGCTGTAGCTGGGGCGTTCGTTCGCTTTGCACGGCCGGCAATCCGTCGATGGCCGCCGCGATCGTGCGGAGTGCGGACGGACGCACCGAGTGTTCGGCACCGCGAACGAACAACCGGCGGGCGGCTTGTAAGAAGGCTGGCACGAGCTGGGGATCCATCATGGGCGATCGCCTCGATAGTAATCGCGGGTGCCTTTAGCGTCGAGGGCGGCTCCGAGGCGCTTCAGCGCGCGCACGTAGGCTGCCGTTCGCAGTGACACGCTGCGGTCGCGTGCAGCCGCCCAGACAGCAGCGGTTTCGGCTTGCATGCGCTCTCGAAGGCGCGTTTCCACTTCGGTCTGCGTCCAGTAGAGACCGCTGCGGTTTTGCACCCATTCAAAGTAGCTGACCGTAACGCCACCCGCATTGACCAGAATATCCGGTACGACCTGGATGCCGCGCGCGTCTAAGATGCGATCGGCTTCCACGGTGGTCGGACCGTTAGCGACTTCGAATACGAGCGGCGCGCGAATGTTGCGGGCGTTGTCGGCAGTAATTTGGTTTTCCAGCGCGGCGGGAATCAGAACGTCTACCTTGAGCTGCAGCAGCTCGGCGTTGCTAATGACCTCGTGCTCGACGATATTGCAAACGCTGCTTTCGCAGTAGACTGCTTTCATACTGCGGTGTGCCGTTTTATATTCCTGAATGCTAGGGATATCCAAACCGCGCGGGGCGTAAATTCCACCTTGGGAGTCGCTGACAGCCACAACGCGATAGCCCGAGCGCGCCAGCAACCCTGCTAGGGTCGCTCCAACTTTGCCAAATCCCTGGATGGCGACCGTCGTATCTTGAGGTTGACGCTCGAACTTTGGCAATAACGTGGCGATGACTTCATAGGCACCCAACGCCGTGGCACCATTGCGACCGCGCGAACCGCCCAAAGCCAGGGGTTTGCCAGTCACAACCGAGGGCGTCATTTTTCGGTGAATGATGCTGTATTGGTCCATCATCCATCCCATCACCGTTGCGTTGGTGTAAAGGTCCGGTGCGAGCACATCTATGTCCGGACCGATAAAATCGGCGATCGCGTCGACATAGCTGCGACTCAGACGTTCGAGTTCTGCCCGTGAAAGCGAGCGCGGATCGAGGGCAATGCCACCTTTGGCACCGCCGAAGGGCAGATCGAGGAGCGCGCACTTGAAGGTCATCCAAAACGCCAGCGATTGCACTTCATCGAGGGTGACGGCAGGATGGTAGCGCACGCCGCCCTTGCCCGGACCGCGCGTGTCGTCATAGCGCACGCGATAACCCTGAAAAATTTTCAGCGAGCCGTCGTCGCGACGCATGGGTATAGCCACAGTCAAACTGGCTTTGGGATACTTCAAGCGGGCGATTGCATCTTCAGAGATTTCTACGTGCTGCAGAGCCCGATCCAAGCGACTGCTGGCATCGGTGAATAACAATTTCGATGGCGGTTCTGCCATAAGCCGGTTTCTCCTTACGGAAGCTTGCTCGACTTAGCTCTCGACGGAGTTCCCGAGGTTCGGGTCCCTGAGAGTTCCTCCAAATATTCCAAATATATAGCGTCTCGGAAAACTTGAATGAAACGAGAATGGCAGAGCTTATGGTATCGATTTATTCCACAACTGCTTAGCGGGGGTTGGTTCGGAGCGCAACAAACAGGCTTTATCGGGATCGCTCACGGGTCTGAGGAAACCAAGAGCGATTTCCAGCGGGGGGGGGGGTTAAGTAAGCCGAGCTACTGTTTTCAGGGCATTGCGAAGTTTAAGGCTTAGTAAAAAACTACTTTGCCCGAGGAAGAACGAGACAGAGCAAATTGTAAAAGATTAGCAGAGTATTGGGATGGGAGGAAAGGCCTAGACCCAAAGAACTTAAATCTTATTCACGAAGAAGGGGTGAATTTGGGATGCTCCGGACTCATGCTCGCTCCGAGATAGGGCAACGGGCAACAAGTGAGTCGCCAAGAAGAGGAAAAATATCCCGATTGTAGGTGCTGTCAGTCCGACAGGAGTTGTTGGCTTACATTCCTGTTTAGGAGCATACGAAGGCTTAAAGTATGAATGATTTGTTTTTATGAAACTCTTGACAAGTGCATGAAAAAGAGCATGTGTGGCGATCGATAATTGCTCCATGCACGAAGAGAAAAAATCAGAGATTTCAACCAATCAGCATGGGCGAGACTGTTTTATTTGCCCCGCCACTCCCCAAGCTTTTCTCTCATAAATAATCTTGGGCCAAAAGTGAAGCCTTAGCTCAAAAAGATTGGAGCACGGAATTATCCAGACTGGATGCAAACTATTAAACGTCCTTCGGCAGCATCGATGACAAATTAAGCAACTGGGTTACTCACTGCTGTAATAGTCTTGCACCTCAATTATTTGAGCTGAACCATATTGACAGTACGCAGGGCTTTTACGTGTTCTGTTGGTCAGTCAAGGAGCAAAGCGGAGTTCAAATAATTGCGTCAACCGTTAACATTGAGGACGGCGATTCGAGGGTGCAAAATGGTCATTCGCTTCGGACGCGCTGTTTGTGGAGACTTAGCAGTTGCCGAGTCGCGCGAATGGTTGGTGACGAATGGGATTGGCGGTTATGCCTGCGGCACCGTTGCCGGATTGACGTCTCGTTTTTATCACGGCTTACTCGTTGCAGCCCTAGACCCACCGCTCGGGCGCGTCTTGATGTTGGCCCATTGCGACCCTACGGTCGCTTACCGCCAGCATCGATACGAACTTGGTACCAATCGCTGGGCAGACGGCTCGATTGCACCCCGCGGCTATCGCTACCTCGAAAGCTTTCACCTTGACGGCTCGGTTCCGACTTGGTGCTACGCGCTCGCCGATGCTCTGCTCGTGCAGCGCATCTGGATGGAGCGGGAGGAGAACTCGACCTACCTTCAATATTGCCTCGAGCGCGGTAGCGCGCCGCTGGAGTTGAGCATCAAGGCGATCGCGAATTACCGCGACCATCATGGCGGAGTTACGTGGGGCAACTGGCAGTTAGACGCGATCGAGAGCCAAGCCAACCCATATAACGGCATCCGCATGCGCGCTTTTCCTGAAGCCACACCGCTGTTTTTGCTGAGCGATCGCGGCGAATTTACGCCTGGCGGCGAGTGGTATCGCGGCTACGACTTGGCAGTCGAACGCTACCGCGAGACAGGCGATCGCGAAGATCGCTTGCATGCCGCTACGCTTCGGGCCCTTATGGAACCGGGCGCGACACTGACCTTGGTTGCCAGTACGCACGACGATGTTGACCTCGACGGCAACGCAGCCCGCCACCGCCGCCACGACTACGATCGCATGTTGGTCCAGCGCTGGCAGACGGCTCACGGATTGAAGCCGCCGGATTGGATCGAGCAATTAACGCTTGCGGCCGACCAGTTTGTGGTCCGTCGTGCCGTACCCGTCGATCCTGACGGTAAAACCATCATCGCCGGGTATCCCTGGTTTGGCGATTGGGGGCGCGATACGGCAATTAGTTTGCCGGGACTGAGCGTTGCAGCCGGTCGTCCTGAAATCGCGCGGCCGATTTTGCGCACGTTCGGGCATTACCTCAGTCAGGGCATGTTGCCCAATCTCTTTCCCGACGGCAGCACTGAACCGGAGTACAACACCGTCGATGCCGTTCTCTGGTATTTCGAGGCGGTACGCGCCTACTTCAACGCAACAGGCGATGAAGACCTGCTGCGCGAGCTCTATTCCCCTCTAGAAGAGGCGATCGCCTGGCACCAGCGCGGCACTCGTTACAACATCCATCTCGACTCCGATGGATTGCTCTACGCCGGGGAACCGGGCACACAACTGACATGGATGGATGCGAAGGTGGAGGATTGGGTTGTGACACCACGCATCGGCAAGCCCGTTGAAATCAACGCCTTGTGGTTCAACGCGCTCCAGATTGTTGTGGAGTTTGCGCAGGTGCTCGATCGCCCTTATGCCGATTTAGCAACTCTACGCGATCGCGCGCGGCAAAGTTTCGCGAGGTTTTGGAGCGAGGACCTCGGCTATTGTATTGACGTGCTAGACGGTCCCGAGGGTGACGATACGGCGTTGCGTCCGAATCAAATCTTTGCCGTTTCGGTGCCGTCCGAGCCGCTGTTGACTCCCGAACGCCAGCGCGCGGTAGTCGATACCGTTTCCCGCCATTTGCTTACCTCCCACGGACTGCGCTCTCTTGCCCCAGCAGACGCCCAATATTGTCCGCATTATGGCGGCGATCGGCTTCAGCGCGACGGATGCTACCACCAGGGAACGGTTTGGGGTTGGTTGCTGGGACCGTTTGTGCAAGCTCATTTGCGCGTTTATCGCGACCCGGCAACGGCGCGCGCGCTCCTGCAACCGATGGCAGACCACTTGGCTGCCGGCGGACTCGGGACGATTAGCGAGATCTTTGATGGTGCGCCGCCCCATACTCCGCGCGGTTGCTTCGCCCAAGCCTGGAGTGTTGCTGAAATCCTCCGCGTGTGGCTGGCACTAGAGGATGTAGCCGGTTCGTGAATGCCGGCGGCGTTCGCCGGAGTGTCGGTAGCGATCGCGCTCGGCCGGGGACTAATCACAACCGGATGCTGTTTGGTGGCGATGAGTCCCTATCGGCGATTTTTGCTTTATGGTTTTGCCAGCTCGACCTCGGCGGTACGGACGATGTCTTCGAGAATTGGCTTGCTTTTGCTCCACTTGCTAGCACTTGCAACCTTACGAACTATCTGGAACTGCTTGGATTTATCTGCAAATTCGACTGGTAATCCAGAAGCTACGATGCTCGTGCAGGGTTGTGACCATGCCTAGTTGCGGGTCATGAACCTGTGCCAACCCCACCGCGTAGGACTATCGGATAGATATTAATCAAAAGTATGGACACTGCATTCGTGCAGCCCATAGGTTCTCATTGCGATCGCCCGGTTGCCTGCAGGACAGCTAACATGCGGGTTAACACGCCTTGTTTGAATCCCAATTGCTCCGTAGGGGAGCCTTAAGTGACGATTGGGTTTCGAAGTGCCGCTTACGCAGGCATTACGAACGGCGCGGGACGGTGACAACAATCGGTCTCCATACTAGACTTCAGGCAAAGATAAGTACTTATCCCCAGTTGGGTCATGCTCTCGCACACGGGTCATTTCCTCCTGCTCCTTCTGCTGATTTTTGCAAATAGCTTGTTTGCCATGTCAGAGATCGCCGTGGTGTCCTCGCGGAAATCGCGCCTGGAGCAGCTCAGCCTGCACGGCGACCGGCGCGCGCGCGCCGCACTGGAGTTGGCCAACGACCCCAATCAGATTCTCTCCACCGTCCAAATCGGTATCACCCTCATCGGCATCTTTGCTGGTGCCTTCAGCGGGACCACGTTGGCACAGCCACTGGCCGCTTCAATCGGACGCGTCCCTTGGCTGCACGATCGCAGCGAGGCAATCGCCTTATTTCTGGTGGTCTTGATGGTGACCTACCTGTCGTTGGTGTTCGGGGAGTTGGTGCCGAAACGGTTGGGGCTAATTTATCCAGAACAGATCGCGCGCAACGTCGCACTGCCGCTACGCGGACTGTCGGTGCTGGTTGCACCGGTTGTTGGATTACTCGGCCGTTCGACCGAAATCGTTTTGCGGGCGATTTCCCAGACGCCCGAGGAAAACGACCCGCATGTAACTCGGACGGAAATCCGGGTGCTGATCGAGCAGGGCACGGAAGCCGGCACCTTCGAAGCAGCCGAACAGGACATGGTGGAGCGAGTGTTGCAGTTGGGCGATCGCCCCGTCAGCGTACTGATGACGCCGCGTCCGGAGATTACCTGGCTCGATATCGACAGTCCGGAAGACAATAACCGCCGCAAGGTAACCGGCAGTTCGCACACTCGCTTTCCAATCTGCCAAAATACGCTCGACAACGTGCTCGGTATCGTGGCGGTCACGAGTTTGCTGGCCGATTGCATGCACGGTGCCCCTTTCGACCTCACCGCCAATCTACAAAAGCCGCTGTTCGTTCCCGAAAGCATCGGCGGGCTGAAGGTGCTGGAGCTATTCAAACAAACCGGCACCCACGTCGCCTTGGTCGTCGACGAGTACGGCGTGATTCAAGGATTAGTGACGCTTAACGACATTATGGAAGCGATTGTCGGCGACATCGCGTCCGAAGACCCGAGCGAAGATGCTCCGGTAATCCAGCGGGCAGACGGGTCCTGGTTGCTCGACGGCACGTTACCGTTTGACGAATTCTGCGAGCTGTTCGCCGATCTCGACCTCGCGCGCGATCGACGAAGCAATTTCCACACCCTGGGTGGATTCGTGATCGCACATCTGGGTCGTATCCCCGCGGCTGCCGATTGCTTCGTATGGCGGGGATTGAACTTCGAGGTGATGGATATGGATGGCAACCGCGTCGACAAGGTGCTGGTGACGCCGTGAGTCCTCGTGACGGGATCCATGCCGAGCGATTGCCGCTCGGCATGGCGCAACATTTTGAACCAAATAACCCTGCTGCGGCAGTCAATGCCGCATAATATCGGATTGGTCCGCCTTAGTTTCCGTCTGGAACGAATGGTTCCTGAAAAACGATGCGTTGGCAATCTTGGTTTTCCTCCGGTCTGGCGCTCGGGATATCCGTTACGGCGCTGTTTGCCCTACAAGCCTGTAACTGGCTAGGAGCAAGAGAGGCGTTGGCTCCATTGGGCGTTAATGGAGCGTCGAATCGTGCCGGACAAATCGGTAGCTCGCAACCTCGACTGGAACCGCTGCCCCAAGCCGCTAACGTACGAGTTTATTTCAACCAAAATCTCCAAATAGACGCCGACTACGTCGAGCCCTACCGCCAGATCGAACGCCCCGGCGATAACCTCGAACAAATTGTCGTTGAGGCGATCGGCGGCGCCCAGTCCAGTCTCGAGGTCGCCGTTCAGGAACTGCGCCTGCCGGCAATTGCCCGGGCAATTGCCGAGCGCCACCGTGCCGGCGTGCGCGTGCGCGTCATCATTGAAAACACCTATAGTACGCCCTGGAGCAGCCTTACGGCTGGCGATCTAAGGGATGCCGACAATCGCGATCGCGATGCCTACGAAGAAGCGCGGGCGCTGATCGACGTCAATGGCGATGGCACGCTGGATGTGGGCGAAATTGCCAGTGGCGACGCTCTAGTTGTTCTAGGCGATGCTGGCGTACCGACGATCGACGACTCCGCCGACGGGTCGGCCGGCTCCGGGCTGATGCACCACAAATTCATCGTCATCGACGGTAGAACCGTCGTCACGGGCTCGGCCAACCTCACCACGAGCGGCATTCACGGGGACTTCGGCGAACCCAGCAGTCGCGGCAACGTCAATCACCTGCTCGCAATCGACAGTCCCGACCTCGCACGCTTATTCGTCGAGGAATTTGAGTTAATGTGGGGCGACGGGCCTGGGGGGAGTACCGACAGTCGATTCGGACTCGGCAAACCCGATCGCCGGGCGGCAACGGTCTGGGCAGGCGACACCAAGATTGTCGTGCACTTCTCGCCAACGTCGAAGACACTTCCCTTTGAAGACAGCAGCAACGGCCTGATTGCCCATACCTTAGCAACGGCAACTCAATCGATCGACCTGATACTGTTTGTCTTCTCGGAGCAAGTTCTCGTTGATGTCATTCGCGATCGCCACGAACGGGGTGTTGCCGTTAATGCGCTCATCGATCGCAGTTTTGCCTACCGCAGCTATAGCGAAGGACTGGACATGCTTGGCGTTGTCATTGCCAACCACAACTGCACTATCGAGGAGAACAACGCGCCCTGGGCAACTCCGATTGAAACCGTCGGCATCCCTAATTTGCCGGCTGGCGACAAGCTCCACCATAAGTTCGCACTCGTCGACGATCGCGTCGTTGTGACCGGCTCTCACAACTGGTCGCCAACCGCCAACCGTCGCAACGACGAAACGGTCTTGGTCATTACCGATCCGATTGTTGCCGCCCACTTCGCTCGCGAACGCGATCGCCTGCTGGCAGGCGCCCAATTCGGGATTCCGGAGCGAGTCAAACGCAAACAGCGAGAACAACGCGAGCGCTGCTCGGCTCTGAAGGTGGATAGATAAAAACAGTCTGCACCCCAAGTGGGGAGAGCGCTACTCGTGCCGCTCGTACTCAATCCATAGAATAACTACTTTCCTGAGCGCAGAATGAACCGTCTTCGATGTAGAAAATGTTGTCGGCAATATCGGTGATGCGCGGGTCGTGAGTGACGATCGCCACCGTGCAACCTTGCTCCTTTGCGAGCTGTCGCAATAAGTGGATGATTCTTTGGCCGCTTTGGGCATCCAACGCGGCCGTTGGCTCGTCCGCGATCGCGATTTGCGGATTACCTGCCAGCGCGCGCGCGATTGCAACCCGCTGCTTTTGACCGCCCGATAAGTCACGCGGTCGCTGGTGCGCTTGAGCCGCCAGTCCGACGCGATCGAGGAGCTCGTAGGCTTCGCTGCGCGCCCGGCGGCGGGCAATGCCTTTAATCTCCAAAACAACTTCGATATTTTCTGCCGCGGTTAGTGCCGGGAACAGGTTGAAGTGCTGGAATACAAAACCGATATGGCGCCGCCGGAATCGCGTTCGCTGCGCTCGCGACATCCGGGTAATGTCCTGGTCGAGCAACCAGACGCGCCCATCATCCGGAACAAGCAGCCCCGCCAAGATCGAAATCAGGGTTGTCTTCCCCGAGCCCGACGGTCCCATCAATAGCTGCACGTCGCCGCGCGGGATATTCCAGTCAATCCCTTTCAATACCGGGACGCGCTGCCGTCCAGATTTGTAGGACTTGTAGATGCCTTCGGCGCGTATGGCCAGTTCGGCACGTGCGGATGCCACCGGTAAAGACATGGATGTCTGGGTATCGATCGTCATACTTATCTCCTCACGAAACCTCGGGTAGGGAAACGTCTTACCACTCTGGAACTCCAGAGAACTCGAGCGTTAACCGCGATACCGATCGAGCTTTGAAGCCGAGTCCCAGAAGCTAGTAATGCCTCATGCCTTAAAGACAAGGGCCGGATCGACGTGGTTTACCTTCTGAATAGCAAAAATTGCCGAGCCGATGCACATGGCGATCGTCAGTCCGAATACACCAACTGCTGTCAGGGGCGCGATCGCGATTTCGATCCCCTGACTGGTACCGACCCACTGGGCGACGCCCAAACAAGCTGCCATGCTCGGCAGATAACCCAAGACTGCCATCCACAGTGCCTGCTCGATGATGATTCCGTAAATCTGGCGCGAGGAAGCACCGATCGCCTTGAGCGTCCCAAACTCCTTCAAGTGATCCGACACCGACGAATACAGGATTTGACTGACTACGACGACGCCAACAACGATACCGACGACCGCACCCATACCGAGCACAAAACCGATACTCGTGCGCTGCTTCCAATAGTCCACGGTTAGGTCGATAATTTCTTGCTGCGTATACGCAACCGTGCCCGGCAGGCTTTCCACTAGTCGTTGCTTGAGCGCGGCAATGTCCTGCCCCGGCTCAGCGCGAACCAAGATATATGAGATCAGGTCCGAAGCCACCAAACGCGACGGTGCAGGAGGGGCGTCGCGTCGTGCGTTGTCAAGAGGGTCGCGGGTGAACGTGTTCGTACACTCCAAATCCACGGCTCCTGAAGTCGGCAACTCGCACGAAATGCTTGACTGCTGTCCGGCGGTTGTATATGCATTCGCACTAGCCAGGGACACAAATGTAAACGCATTGGACACCATTGCCGTGTTGCCACGCGTAAATCCCACCACCGTCGTCGCAAACGAATTTACCTGTGCTTCGCCGCCAATGTCGGGAACGCCCAACGCGTCGCGATCGGCTTCGTCGACAATCGCCGTATAGGGCTCGCTGAGGTCGCGGACGCTACCGCGAACCAGTCCGTCCGGTGCAAACAGCTCGCCGTTTGGGTCGAAGCCAACCAAGCGCACGCGTGACATTTCGCCGTTATTGGGATACCACTGAGCGCCCGAAAAGATCAGTCCTTCTGCCTGCTCGACCCCTTCGACCTCGCGAGTGGCAATCAGCTCCGCAACGGGAATGGGTAGGGATAGCTCTAGCTGAACGAGCGTGTCTGACGCCACCCAAATATCTGCATTCGAGTTCGCCGTAAGTTGGATAGTCGAGTTAACGAATCCGTTGAAGATACCAGTTTGTAGAGTCACGAGCGCCACAGCAAACATGATGCCGGCCTGCGCAACCAGGAAGCGGGGAACATCTTCCAACAGATTCTTGCGGGCGATTGACACCACCACTAGACCTCGCTAAAGCGTATTTGATGAATCTTAACAAGCGCACCTGCTTGCCGTCGCGGACGTTGCAATTTCATGCACTTGGCAACCACGGTGCGCCGCTCTAGTCAGGCCAGCAATGCGCGTAAACACCTCGCTATTAGCAGCTTATCTGGCGCAAGGGTTGGCCGTGTATTGAGTTAAATCGAGCAAATTTTACTGGCATAAAAGTGACTCCGCCCTTCGAGAAATCCAAGGTTAATGCTCTCGGATATGGTGTCCGAACAGATATTATTGTTTAACACCTTTTTTGGCTTCACGCCTGGTGCAGCACGATGCTCGATTCCATATTCGCAATCGATTAGCGACCGGTAAAGCGTCAGCGAGGAGCAGGTGCGGGCGAGCGATAAAACGGTTTCTTCACGATCTCTGCAGGATGTAGTTTGCCGCGAATCTCTACCTCGATTGCCTGCCCGGTTCGAGCGCGATCGCTCGGGACATAAGCGAGGGCAATTGCCTTACTGAGGGTGGGAGACAGGGTGCCGCTCGTAATCGTTCCGACGGACTGACCGTCGATATAAATGGCATAGCCGTGGCGCGCGATGTGGCGACCGTGCATTTGCAATCCAACCAGCCGCTGCGGGACGCCGTCGACCACCTGGCGCTCCAGTACCTCGCGCCCGATGAAATCTTGTTTGCGGTCGAAGTGGACGATCCAGCGCAGCCCAGCTTCCAGCGGTGTTCTAGTTTCGTCGATGTCCTGACCGTAGAGCGCCATAGCAGCTTCGAGGCGCAGAGTATCGCGCGCGCCTAAGCCGCAGGGCTCGACACTGACCGTCTGAAGGCGATGCCACAATTGCCGGCCGGCATCGGGCGGGAGCATTAGCTCGACCCCATCTTCTCCGGTGTATCCCGTGCGGGCAATAAAGGCTGGCTGACCGCAAACCTCCGTCTCTAAATGCTCGAAGGCGCGCAGCGGACTGAGGTCGGCGGCAACAGATGGCTGCAAGCGAGCGATCGCCTCGGGACCCTGGACGGCAAGCAGAACCCGACTGGCGGAGAGATCGCAGAGTTCGATGTCCGTATCGGCAAGGTGTTGGCCGATCCACATGCGGTCCTTGGCACAGGTTCCGGCATTCACGATCGCCACGGCCCGCTGTTCGCCGTTTGCAGCTTTGCCTTGGTAATAGAAAATGATGTCGTCGATGATGCCGCCGTTGGCATTGAGCAAAACGGTGTACTGAGCCTGACCCGGCTGGAGTCGCTCGAGGTCCGAGGGCACCAGAGTTTGGAAGCATTCCACGAGGCGATCGCCGCGCAAGGCAAATTTGCCCATGTGAGAGATGTCGAACATGCCGGCACGAGTGCGAACTGCTGCATGCTCTTGTTGAAGACCGGCAAATTGCACGGGCATATCCCACCCGGAGAAGGCGGTCATGCGCGCACCTTGAGCTTGGATGAGGTCGTGAAGCGGCGTGCGCTGGAGCCTTTCAGAGGTCACGGCAGGTCTCAGGTCAGTACGATCTGAACTTTATCCTACACGGCAGTTCGCCCGGCACCGAGAGCGTAATCGTCCGCCCGCACTGCGGGTTATTCCGAGGTGATTGGTTGGAGAGGAGACCGAGAAAGGGGAGTCAGTGAAAGGAGCTTCCGGATCGACCGGTATCGGGTGCATTGAATGCAGAGCAATTGACGCGGCTCGTTGTAGAATTCGAACGGCTGGCACGCGATAGTTGCATCACGAGCCGATATCTAACGCTGGCAAGGAGACAACCGCCTTTGTGCCGATTGTTGCAATGCCACAATCGCGGATAATGAGAGGCGTCGAGAGTAGCGTTAGGACTATGCCTTTACCCAAGAACCTCACCACTCTTCAGGGCGGGCCGCTTTCGCCCGACGTCATCGAGAATAAAGTCGTTTTGTTCGTCAACGTTGCCAGCCAGTGCGGATTGACGCCGCAGTACAATGGGCTCGTCAAGCTCGACAAGGAATTTGGCGATCGCGGATTCTCGATCGTGGGCGTACCCTGCAACCAGTTCGGCAAGCAAGAACCGGGGACTCCTGCCGAGATCGAGGAGTTTGCCAAGTCTAAGTACGACGTCAACTTTGCGTTACTCGAAAAGCAAAACGTTAACGGTCCGAGCCGCAGCCCGCTTTATCAATTCTTGGTCGGCGACGGTCCGGACATCGAGTGGAACTTCGGTAAGTTCTTGGTCGGGCGCGACGGTCAACTCATCGCTCGCTTCGATCCGAAAACGCCTCCAGACGATGCCGACTTGCGCGCGAAGATCGAACAAGCACTCGGTTAATATCGGGCTCGTCGAGTGAGAGTCCGGTTCCGGGAACGAATTGAGGCTGGCATATTGATGCCGGCCTCATTGCTTTAAGCGCGTGCAGAAGCATCAATCGCGGGAAGTAAGCAACAATTGCTAGCCTTGACGACCCATCGCCTGCACGGAATTAGCCGTTTGTCCGAAGAGGAACCTTCCGCTGTCTGCATTCACCGTTGCTGCTTGCGAGACTGCCTTGCCCTTAGCGTAAGCACGCTCGACTGCCGGGCGCGCCTGGATGCGCTCGAACCAATCTTTGAGGTGAGGGAAGTCATCGAGGTTTTGATGCTGTTTGGCGTGCGGCACGATCCATGGATAACAGGCTATATCGGCGATCGAATACGCGCCGGCGATGAAGTCGCGATCGCTCAGCTGTTTATTGAGGACGCCATACAAGCGGTTGGTTTCGCCCACATAGCGATCGATTGCGTAGGGCAATTTCTCTGGTGCGTACTGAGCGAAGTGGTGGTTTTGTCCCGCCATCGGTCCGAGTCCGCCCACTTGCCAAAACAACCAATTCAAGGCAACCTGGCGATCGCGACGGTCGCCAGGTAAAAACTGCCCGGTTTTCTCCCCGAGGTATAGCAAGATCGCGCCCGACTCGAAGATGGCAATGGGGTCGCCGCCATCGACGGGGGCGTTATCCACGATTGCAGGCATGCGATTGTTTGGCGACAGTTTCAAGAATTCCGGCTTGAATTGGTCGCCGGCACCGATATTGACCGGCACGATCTCGTAGTCGAGACCGGCTTCTTCGAGGAAGATCCCGATCTTATGGCCGTTCGGGGTCGGCCAGTAATGTAATTCGATTGAGGGCATGACAGTGCTTCGGTGAGGTGAATCGAACAACGCGATCCCGGCAACTGCTCCAGACGGCTGCGGGCGCATCGAGCTGTAGTTGCCCTCAGGCTATCAAACGCTATTCCCGCCGTTCGCGATCCGGACTTAGCGGTTTAGATCGATCGCCGCCAATAAGGCGCGCGGGCGCTTTCCTCCTACTCGATCCGCATGCCACAAACCTAAGTGCTATAAACCGGGCTGCTGCAATTCGACCGCAATAGCACGGGCTTGCGCAGCCGTATTGGGATCTCCTTGTTGTTCGGCCAGCGCCGCACCGTGCTCGAAATCGGCGATCGCCCCGGGAACATCACCGCTGTCGCGCCGCACGTATCCGCGATTGAAATAAACGACTGCGAAGTCGGGGTCGAGGGCGATCGCACGATTGAAATCAGCAAGTGCTGCCATCAGGTTGCCCAACCTATAGTGCATCGCACCCCTATAGTTGTAAGCGTCAACGTGATTGGGTTCTATGCGAATGACTTTGTTGAAGTCAGCGAGAGCGTGCTCGTACTGTTCTAGGTGGTTAAAAGCTAAGCCGCGTTGCAAGTAAGCCGCCACGTCGCCTGGTCTCTCTTCAATCGCGCGATTGAGTTCTGCCATCAGTTCCGGATCGAAATGGGCCAACAAGACGCCCGGCGAGCGGTCGGCAGCACGTGCCGACACCCCCCACACTCCCGATGCGGCGATGGTACCGACGACTAATAAAAAAATGTACGATCCTCGCATCGCAAGTTACCCCGTTGCGCTTGTTCCCTCAGTCCTCCAGACGGCACCTACGTGTCAGTGTTTCGAGCGATCCCCGGCATTTGCTTCATACTGCGGTCTGGCCTACTTCTGTAATAAGTAAATCTCCTCGGCTACGCGCTTCAGCCGCCGCAACTGTGCTTCCATGTCCGCGCGCGTCCAGCTCGCAGCGAATGTTTTGAATCCCCAGCGCACGAGCGCATTCGGGATCTCGAACTCAAAACGATTGAGCAAGCGCGTACCGGCCGTATTGGGCTGGCACTCCCAGCGATCGCAACCGCGAAAGAATCCCTCGAACTCCCACACAATCGTACCCGGCGCGCGTTCGACCACAGTCGCGATCAAGCTCGGCTCCCACAGCGGCACTCGCAGCAAAAAACGACAGCGGCTGCCTAGGTCAGTACTCCACGCGCCGATCGGATCGCAGCGCAGCGCCGGATTGAGCCAGCGATGCATTAAGGCGCGATCGCTCAGACATTGCTCGACAGCCGTCGCGCTCGCGCGAATTTGAATCGATTGTTCGTAACGTTGACGAGGTGATGGAAGAACGATCATTTACGCTAAGAAGAAAATAGAATATTCGCGTGAAATCGAGCGAAATTAGGCAAAAAGTGGATGTAAAAGCTCCATAAGGCAACCTTAGTGTATGCCAAAGGCAGAATCAGAATCTCAACTAGCCTTTTGCAATAATCGAGGCGCGATCCGGACTTGTTGAGAGCGGAGAGCTAAGTTCAAGCACTCCAGATTGCTGAAAGACAATTCGGTCGTGGCACAGAACTCTGAATGCGTTTGCCCCAACTGTAGTGGCGAAACGTTACCGGAATCGGAGTTTCGTACTATGATGAACGCGATTTCCAACGAGCAGCTACCGTGAAAACCAACTTCGAGGTAGTAAAACCGCTATGTCCTGTCCGCCTCAGTGCGATCCGGCAAATGCAAACGCAACCCCAATTAGGTTCTGCTAGAAGATGGTACGCGCAACTCACATGATGCTATCCTTCTCGACGCCGCACTTGGCCCAGGGGGCACCGCAAGCCTTGAATTCGATCGCGGATACTTTCGCCGGATTCGTCGGCGACGCGATCGTCGCGGTTATTTACCTGCTAGCGGGCTTTGTCATAGCGTTTGTAGCTGCACGTCTAGTCCGGACTGCCTTGCACCAAACCGACCTCGACAACCGTTTGGCCTCCTGGTTGGCCGGGCGGGAAAGTGGCGAGACGGTCCCCATGGAGAAATGGGCAGGCGACATCGTTTTTTGGGTGATCGTACTTTTTGCACTGGTAGCCTCGCTACAAGCGCTGAAACTCGATGCCGTGACGGAGCCGCTGAATACTCTCCTCGATCGCATCACGAGCTTCGTACCGCAGGTAGGTGGAGCGCTGTTGCTGTTGGCACTGGCATGGTTGCTCGCGACGCTGGCGCGCTTGCTAACGACACGGATGCTGCGCGCGATGGAAATGGACCGTCGCTTTGGCCAGCAAATCGTCGGCCAGGACGAGAATGCAGAGCCGCTCTCGGCTAGCGAAACCATCGGGAATACGCTGTACTGGTTTGTTTTCCTACTGTTCTTGCCGTCAATCCTGAGCACGCTTCAGCTGGAAGGTACGCTGGTGCCGGTACAGGGCATGCTCGACAGCATCCTGGCGGTGCTGCCGAATATCTTTGGGGCCGTTCTGATCGGTTCGATCGGTTGGGCGGTCGCACAAGTGGTGCGGCGAGCCGTTACAAATTTGCTGCTCTCGTCGGGAGCAGAACGTTTGGGCGCGCGCCTGGGGATGAACGGTAGCGAGGAAGGTCAGTCGCTCTCAGGGATCGTCGGTACGCTGGTGTACGTGCTGGTGCTGATTCCAGTTGCGATCGCGGCCCTGCAGACATTGGAGATCGAGGCGATCTCCGAGCCGGCGATCGCGATGCTCGATCGGGTCTTGAGCGCGCTACCGAAGATCTTCACGGCGGGGTTGATTCTGTTCTTAGCGTTTTTGGGCGGACAGTTCGTCCGGGAACTCGTGGCAAGCGTGTTGAAGAGCGTCGGCTTCGACAACTTGTTCGAGTGGTTGGGTATCACGCTCAATGCGGACGATGTGGCGGGCGAACCGCCGACAGATGTTGTCGCACCGCAAGAAACGGCTGGAGAGACAACATCAGAACCGTCATCCCGTCTGCACGTCCAGACGCCCTCAGAATTCGCGGGCACGGTGACGCTCGTCGGTCTCTTACTGTTTGCCACGCTGGCAGCTGTCAACGTTCTGGAGATCGATGCGCTGACGATTTTGATCGCTGGCATCGTCGAGATATCAGGTCGGGTACTTTCGGGTATGGTGGTGCTGGCGATCGGTCTGTTCTTCGCCAATTTGTCGTTCAAGCTGGTGCAAAGCTCTGGCGTGCGGCAATCGCGATTTCTCGCCCAGTCCGCGCGGGTGGCAATTACCATCTTCTCGATCGCTTTATCTCTGGATCAAATCGGTATCGCTTCCGATATCGTCAACCTAGCGTTCGGTCTTCTCTTCGGAGCGATTGCGGTAGCGATCGCACTTGCATTCGGGTTGGGCGGGCGCGACATCGCCGCCGAGCAAGCTCGCGAGTGGCTAGAGTCGTTTAAGTCTGACGACAACGAGTAGCGAACGCGTCCCGATTGCGAGCGAGTTGGTCTGCTTGGTGAATGGCACTAACTAAAGCGCGCCTTTAAAAAATGGCGGGTTATGTCGGTTCGACGGCGGATATGCTCTTGCCGTTCTGCCGAACTTCGGTCTTGAGCGAATTAATCGAGGTGCACTATATCTATGATGAGGACACTCCCGGGGGGGGGCGAACGCCGATGCTTGTAACGATCGGCTGGGGACTACGCGTCGGTCGCGGTTCGCTCGAGCACGATGAAAGCACAAAAATGCAAGCACAATAGAAGTGTCCTCGAATCACATGCGTGCAAATGTTAGACGGGTGTGCTAGTGCTTACCGAGCAAGTCTTATGAACCTTCTTTGCTATTCGTCCGCTCTAACGATCGCTTTGGCAAGCAGCCTGCTTTGGGCTCCCCTTGCGCTCTCGCAATCCCAACCAGCTTCGGAGTTGAGCGCCCCGGGAGACTCGTCGGACTTAAACGATATTGAGGCTGGCTCTAGTGGCGGCGAAAGGGACTTGCTGCGAATGCCGCCAGCGCTCGATCTCGACGAAGAGGATGCTATCGATCCGGCTAATAACGGAGTCGATCCGCAGGCTGATGATGATTTAGTTGGCGATGATGACAGCGCGGCCGGGGGTACGGTGCCGGTGTTGAGTTTCTAGGAATGCGGTGTTGTCGGGCAGCGGCAGCCGATCGTTCGGAGTCAGCGAGTGCGCTTCTCCTAAAGACGATCGCGAAACTGCCCATAGGCGGTGTGACGCGCGCCCGAGTCTCAACTAAAGGGAACCTTTTGCCAGCTTGGCTTGGGGTTGCTCCCAATCCCAAAAGCCCATTTGTCCATCCGACCGCCCACTCTCTGCGCTCCTTCCTCGAAGACGCTCCCTATTTACGAAGTGCCCTACACATTGTGTAGATAAATAGGTTAGCGGTTTGAATCATGTTAGACTCCTATCTCCTTACAAATACAAGAGAACCGAACGGGATGTCTATCGCGCCTTGGAGTGATGAATACTGCACCGATCATCACGTCATTGATACTCAACACCAAACCCTCTTCGAACTCGTCAACCGCATTCATGATGCCATCATTGCGGGCGAGAGCCACTGTTCGGCCGTGCGGGCAATGCTCGCCGATTTTGAGGTTCTAGCCCAAGAACACTTCGAGCTTGAAGAAGAGTTGATGCGCACCTACCAGTACCCGAATTATGAGGTCCACTTCGGCATGCATCGCAGGCTGTGCCGAAAAGTCCGCAGCGCTCTTGAGAAGTACGATCGAGATACCGATGCTTTCTCGCACGATGTGCCTCAAGTTCTTGCAGATTGGATGATTCACCATATCCGCGGTGAAGATCGACAGACGATCGCGTTCCTCCAATCCCGGATTAAGGCTCCAGCCACAACCCTCAAAGCCTGACATCTGGCTGTAACTTTTGTGCCGATCGGTCCCAAACTCCACCCTCAGTAAAGTCAACGCTTTAGCACAACTTAGCGGCTAAGCAGCAGGCGATTTGACGGCAGCAGCAACTGCAGAGGAACCAATCGTTCGGGACGATGCGGCACTGTGCCGAACGATTGGCAATGCCGAGAACCGGTTGCCCACTTGCGGCGATCGCGTCACCTACACTTGCTTAACTTTATCTGCTTTAGAATTGCGATCGATCTCAAACGTCCTAATCGAATTTAATCCAAAATAAGTTTCTAAAATAAGTTTCTGTGGTAGCAATCAATAAATCTCTTCAATAAAGCGTTCCTGAATAGGTGCAGTTGCTACATGATATCTTAAGATTTGCTAACAGGCTTTGACATCAATTTCCGAGTCAGGTCGAGTTGCAAGCTCTCGATTTGGCACATCCGACGAACGCGATGGGTGCTTACAAACCGCGCAGTTTGCCTGAAGCTCGAGTCGGAACTGGGTTGGACGAAGTGCTATTCGGAGACAGCAACTTGACTATTCAGCAACTCAAACAAGAGTGGTTTTCCAACGTACGGGCCGATTTGCTGGCCGGAATGGTGGTCGCATTGGCCTTAATTCCGGAAGCGATCGCTTTTTCCATTGTTGCTGGAGTCGATCCTAAAGTCGGGTTGTATGCCTCCTTCATCATTGCCGTCACGACAGCGATTTTTGGCGGACGTCCTGGTTTGATATCTGCTGCCACGGGCGCGATGGCGCTGTTGATGGTGGATTTAGTGAAAGAGCACGGGTTGCCGTATCTCTTTGCTGCCGGCATTTTGACTGGGATTATCCAGATTTGCTTCGGCTGGCTCAAGTTGGGACGCAAACTCAAGTACGTTCCGCGCGCGGTGATGGTAGGGTTCGTCAACGCCCTGGCGATTTTGATTTTTCAATCGCAGCTGCCCCAACTGACCGATGTATCGATATCGGTTTACGTCATGGTTGCTGCATCTTTAGGAATCATCTATGTCTTGCCGCGTTTCACTAAGGCAGTTCCTTCGCCGCTGGTAGCGATCGTTGTGATGACGGCGATCGCTCTGGGTTTAGGACTAGACGTACCGACCGTTGGCGACATGGGCGAACTCCCCTCAAGCTTGCCGCCGTTTGCAATTCCCCAGGTTCCGCTCAGCCTAGAAACGCTAGAAATTATCTTTCCCTACGCGGCCGCTCTGGCGACCGTTGGGTTGTTGGAATCCCTATTAACAGCATCTTTGATAGATGAGGTGACCGATACCCCAAGCGACAAAAACCAAGAAGCGACTGGTCAGGGAATTGCCAATATCATCGCGAGCTTTTTCGGCGGCATGGCAGGATGCGCGATGATCGGGCAGTCGGTCATCAACATTCGGTCTGGCGGACGGGGGCGACTTTCGACGTTCGGGGCCGGCATTTTGCTGCTGTTCTTTATCTTGGTCCTATCAGATTGGGTGCAGCAGATTCCCATGGCAGCTCTGGTTGCAGTGATGATCGTGGTGTCCGTCGGGACATTTAACTGGTTGTCCATCACTCAGGCACGCCTCATCCCCCGCAGCGAAACAGCGGCGATGCTCACAACGGTGCTGATCACACTCCTAACCCACAACTTGGCAATCGGGGTGGCGGTCGGAATTGCCTTGAGCACGGTTTTCTTCTCCCGCAAGATCGCCAAACTCGTGTTTGTGGATTCGGTCCTCAGTGCGGATGGTAAGGAGCGAACTTACAACATCGGGGGACAGATTTTCTTTATCGCGATCGACGATCTCCTTGAGAAATTCAACTTCCGCGAGGGACTCGAACGAGTAACCCTCAACTTCAGCCACGCTCACATCTGGGACCAAGCTGCTGTCGCTGCACTCGACCACATCGCGATCAAGTTCCGCCGCTACGGAACAGAGGTAAAAACAATCGGCTTAAACGAAGCTAGTGCCGAGTTGGTCGAGAAGTTGGGCATCCACCACAACCCCGATGCCGAACAAGATCTTGCCGTTCACTGAACCTCTTCCAAAATAGTGAAGCGACCCGCCAAGGAGTCTCAATAACTCCAAGGGGCCTGTGCATAAGCTTTATCGACGAGAACGATGGAGGCACCATCTCAAAAGCGGCTCAGCCCAAGACACTGCCACCCAGTCGAAAGGTCAAGATATTGGCATAGTCGAGATATTGGCTTAGCAGATGACAAGAAAAAATCCACGTCAATGCCACTAGGACTCTGCCGACCCGAAATCTTCTACAAAGCAGTCTGAGTGTTCGTCTTGTATGTGCCTCGAATATCGCGTAGGACCCTACTGATGTGGTGGTTTTGAATAAGTCGAAGGTCCTCATACCGAAGCCAGCAACTGAGCCAAGCTAAACTCAACTCTCCACTCCTTCATCATAGTATTGGTATGAAGGTGGTTAGTAGCCACTCTGAATGCAAATCCAACGAGGGATCTTGACATAGTGGATAGGTGTTAAGAGTCCCAAACAAGATCGGCTTAAACTGCTCTCAAACTACTGTAAAGCTTCCCCCTCACGATTTGAACAAACCGCTACTGAGAAAGAGAGAACCAAGCAAAGCAAGATTTTATCAATTTCTATCTGTGAAGCGATCGCTGAAGTGAAACATCCTGCAACTGCCTTGCAGCCGATCGCGAGTGTGTCTGCCTTCGGACAGCCGTGTTTGCAAATCCACCAAAATAGTCGATGCGGGAGGCGAGTGCAACGCGATCGCTATCGGGTAACTGCGATAATGCCTAAGCTGTTTGGCAGGCCGACCGTAATCCATGACCGAAATTGCAAGAAGCTTCGACAACGAACCTGGCAATGCTCGCGAGCTGGTTGGCAGGTGAGTTCGAAAACCAGGTACAGGCGCGAGAGCAACCGGCGTGGTTCGTGCATTTGCGGTGGTGGAATCGACCGCTGCCGATCGCGATCGACGGCTACGTGGCCCTGTTTGCCGAACAGTCACCGGTCGCGAACCCCGAGCGCGTGTATCGACAGCGCGTGCTAGTACTCCAGCCCGGAGCATCGAAGCGGGAAGACTGCGCGGTGCAATACTATGCCTGCAAGCAACCCGATCGCTGGCGCGGCGGCGGACGCGAGCGGGCTCTCCTCGCCGCCCTCAGTCCGGACGATTTGGAGTTTCTGCCCGGCTGTCGGCTCGCCGTGACCTACAGCGCAGGCACCTTTCAAGCGCGACTGCCCGAGGGAACGCGCTGCCAGTTCTATGTCGGTGGGACGTTGTGTGAGATCGCGCTGGGCTTCGACGTAACGGCAAGCGAATACCGCAGCCGCGACAAGGGAATCGACCCCGAAACGGGCAAGACGATTTGGGGCGGGCTCATGGGTCCTTACTTGTTAATAAGGCAACAGAGCTTTGCTAACGAGTTGTTGCTATGACGCTCTGGCAAAGGTTCCCGAGCAGGCGGCATGGCAAGCCGATGGTTGGCAAGCCACTGTGATGAATTGTGATGGCTGCAACCCTACCGTTGGGACGCGATCGCCACTCAAGCGATTCCCGCACCTTAACAGCTCGTAACCGCCGCCGGTCAGATGGCTGTGGCAAAATGATCGGCGTGCATTTGTGGGTGGCGGGCCGGCATGACCAAATTTGTCTTCGTTACGGGCGGCGTTGTATCGAGTATCGGGAAAGGCATCGTAGCGGCGAGCCTCGGCCGGTTGCTGAAGTCGCGCGACTATTCGGTGTCGATTCTCAAACTCGATCCCTACATCAACGTCGACCCCGGCACGATGAGCCCGTTCCAGCACGGCGAAGTCTTTGTCACCGACGACGGTGCGGAAACCGACCTCGACCTCGGACACTACGAACGCTTCACCGACACACCCATGTCGCGGCTCAACAGCGTCACCACCGGTTCGATCTACCAAGCCGTGATCAATAAGGAACGACGCGGCGACTACGAAGGCGGGACGGTGCAGGTGATCCCGCACATTACCAACGAGATCAAAGCGCGCATCTTGCGTGTTGCCCAAAACACCAACCCCGATGTCGTCCTCGTGGAAATCGGCGGTACCGTTGGCGATATCGAATCCCTACCGTTCCTGGAAGCCCTGCGGCAATTCCGCAAAGAAGTCGGGCGCGACAACGCGGTTTACATGCACGTCACCCTCGTGCCCTGGATTCCGGCCGCGGGGGAAATGAAAACCAAGCCCACCCAGCATTCTGTCAAGGAACTGCGCTCGATCGGCATCCAGCCCGACGTGTTGGTCTGCCGCTGCCACCGCCCCCTCGACCTCGGACTTAAGGAAAAAGTGTCCGAGTTCTGCGACGTTCCCATTGCCTCCGTCGTCGAAGCCCGCGACGCGGCTAGTATCTATGCCGTCCCGCTTGTCCTCGAGCGCGAAGGTCTCGCTCAACAAACCCTCGACCTGCTGAGGCTGGACGATCGCGTACCGGACCTGCAGCAATGGCAAAACCTTGTCGATCGCCTCGAACATCCGCAACAACAAGTGGAAGTCGGTATCGTTGGCAAGTACATTCAGCTCGGCGACGCCTACCTCTCTCTCATCGAAGCCCTGCGCCACGCCGCGATCGCCTTCGACTGTAAGGTGAAACTGCGTTGGGTCAGTGCCGAAGATTTAGAGACCAACGACCCCGAGCAATACTTGCAAAATGTCAGCGGCATCGTCGTGCCGGGCGGATTCGGCGTGCGCGGCGTCAACGGCAAAATTCGCGCCGTCCAGTATGCTCGCGAGCAGCGCGTGCCGTTTTTGGGGCTGTGTCTGGGCATGCAGTGCGCGACGATCGAGTGGGCGCGCAACATCGCTCACTTAGAAACCGCCAACAGCTCCGAGTTCGATCCCGAAACGCCTAACCCGGTGATCGCACTCTTGCCGGAGCAACACGACGTGGTCGATATCGGCGGGACGCTCCGGCTGGGGTTATATCCGTGCCGGCTGGAGCCGCATACGCGCGCGGCAGCACTCTACAACCGCGAAGTAGTGTACGAACGCCACCGCCACCGCTACGAATTCAATAACGCTTATCGCACGCTGTTTCTGGAGTCGGGCTACGCGATCGGCGGCACGTCACCGGACGGCCGTCTGGTCGAGGCAATCGAGCTGCCGGGCCACCCGTTCTTCATTGCCACGCAGTTCCACCCTGAGTTTCTCTCGCGCCCGAACCACCCGCATCCATTGTTCTCGGGCTTCATCGAGGCTTGTTTGCAGCAGCGTGCAGAAGCTCTGAGTGCCCCGGAGGTCGGCACCCTAGCCGAGAATGGCACCGGTTCCGAGCCGCTGTTAGCAACCGGTCAGTTGTAAACTCGGTCCGAGGAGTCCGGGTTGGGCACGAGTCGCCAAATACGCAGCACGGAAGCATTGTTTCTCGGCATCAAAAGCGAGGTTTGACGAAATCCTGGCGTAATGCTCAGAATCCATGTGTGATGCTCAGAGCTGCTCCTGATATTCTTCGAGCAGATCGAGCAGCGCAACTTGCCCTTGCATCGGCAACAGATCGGCAAGGGGTAGTTGTTTGCGCCCGCCACCGAGCTTCACGGGGATATCCCGCAAGATATCCAGAACAGCATCTTCGCTCAGCGTGCGGCTTTCTAGGAGCGGGTAAATGCGTGCGGCAACGACTGAGTGCAAGTGAGCATCGCGCAGGTAGAGGTGCCATTTGGCGACGTCGATGTAAACCTTGTCGCCAATTTCAGCAGCGAGTGCTTCGAGTTCGCGCGTGACATTTTGGTCAGACATCTTCTGTACCTGTAGATGGACTCGCGGCTGCATTCGGTGCGGAATAGTCAGCGATCGCGGAAATGTAAAACAGGTGTAGCAGCAGCAGCAGCAGCCAGCTGCCAGTCACCCACTTCGCCCACGACCAGTCTGCTTGGAGCACTTGGTAGAAAAACCACATCCCGGAATTAACTGCCAAGCACAATGCCACGTGCACGGCAAAGGTCATGCGATCGTCCAAGCGTCGGAAAGCCGGGTCTTCGCGGGTGGGTTGGCGCGGCCAGCGTGGAGGCATACCAGCAGACTCCCAAACAGTAGGTTCGTCTTAATTCTGGCATCATCTCGGACGCGATCGCCCGACGCGCCGAAGCAAGACGCATTGCCAGTTACCTGTCGCGAGAAGCCGCCGAGTCCGAGCTGTCGCGATCCGAAGTATAGACCGCCGACCGCTCGCTCCTGCTTCGGGCACTTTCTTGTACCCCGACGCTTGCGGCTAGCCCATCAGAATGACGCCATCGATGACGTGAATGACGCCGTTATCTGCCTCAATGTCGGGTATAACAACCGTGGCATTCTTAACCTCGAAGCCGTCAGACAGATCGAGACCGATCTCAGAACCTTCAACGGAAACGAGCCGATCGCGTCCGACCAGATCGGCTTGCTTGAGCTTGCCGGAAACGACGTGATACTTGAGGATCCGGGCAAGCTGCGGCGGATTCTGCACCAGGGTTTGTACCGTGCCCGGCGGCAGTTTGGAGAAGGCCTCATCGGTGGGAGCAAACACCGTAAATGGTCCACTTCCCTTCAAGACCTCAACGAGTCCGGCGGCCTTGACTGCCGCGACGAGGGTCGAGAATCCTTCCGTGTTGGCAGCAATATCGACAATATCTGGCATGTTGAATTCCTGATTAACCTCTATCTCCGTCCGGATCGGATCGTCCTAGGACTCTGGGCATCCTCTCCCAAGAAGGGGCAGCCGGAGCGCTTGGCGAGCGACCTTAAGCCTACAGAGCCTCGCCTAGCAAGGATTTGCTTGTAAACCCCTGGGAGATAAGAGTTCCAGCCACCCTAAATCCGCGACTCCCGACCCCCTCTGTTTTCCCACTTCCCAAACGCCGCTGCAAGCTGCTCATCGGCGACAGACAGGCACTGGCAGCGGTTCGAGATCGGTACGGACATCTGCTAGCCTAGAGCAACCCGCATATCGGCAGGAACGCGATCCGCAGGGGTTTAGTTTTGAGAGTATGAAGCGCTACGCTCAGAGTTGGGTTCTTGCCCTCGGATTGATGATTCGAATTGCCTGGGCAATAGCTGTTCCCGTCCAGCCCGTTTCCGACAGTATTGCTTACGATACGCTTGCCCGTTCGCTAGTGAGTGGGAGCGGTTATGGCTTTCAACCTGGAGACCCTAGTGCATACTGGCCGCCCGGTACATCGTTTGTATACGCTGTTCTCTACGCTATTTTCGGCACGAATTACCTCCCAGTTGTTCTTCTGAACTTAGGGCTGTTTTTAATCCTATCTGCTGTAACGATGTCCCTAACGGCGCAATGGTTTGGTCGCCGTACAGCTATTATTACCGGAATCCTGCTTGCTTGCTGGCCACTGCACGTGCAGATGACCACGATCTTGGCGAGCGAGCTGTTGTTTACAACTCTGGTAGTTGTTGCTTGGAGGATTTGGCTGAACGAGCAAATCACACTCCGGCTCAGGACAATCGCAGTTGGGATTTTGATGGGGGGCGCAGTCTACGTTCGAACGACAGCCTTACTCCTTCCCGGCTTGTTTGTATGGGTTCGCAGCATTAAAATCCGCAAATTGTTCGAGTCAGCGATCGCCGGACTGCTCGTGTTGATTATTGCACTAGGTCTTGTCGCTCCTTGGTCCTACCGCAACTATCGCGTTCTCGGAGAGTTGGTGTTGGTATCGACCAACGGCGGTCCCGTGTTTTGGATGGGGAATAATTCCGAGAGCACGGGTGATTACATGCCATTGCCTCCCGAAGTCAAGGGGATGAGCGAAGTCGAGCGAGCGAGCTATTTGAAAAAGCTTGCTGTTCAACACGTTCGCGAGCAACCGCTGCAATTTGTCCGGCGTAGCGTCGTGAGACTATTCAAAACCCACAATCGCGAAACTATTGGCATTGCCTGGAATGCGATCGCGCTGCGAGAACGCTATGGAGACAAGTCACTGACTCTACTCAAGGCTTGGAGCCAGTTCTACTGGATTGCCGTGCTCGGGCTAGCCATTATTGGTACGATTCGCCTCAGCCGGCAAGCGGGATGGCTGGCGGTCATTGCACACCCCGCAGTTTCGACATGGAGCTATTTTGCCGGTGTCCATGCCGTCGTAATAGCCAACGATCGATACCATTTCCCCAGCACGCCGTTCATTGCCATGCTGGCTGCTTACTCAATTGTGGGTATGCTGAGTCACAGCAAGACGGGAGCACGCAATAGTGAAGTCAAGGTGCTGGAAGCGCGCAGCTAATGAAAATGAACCGGGACCTTGCAACCGCGCTCGCCAGCTACCCACTCCTCATTCCACGCCTATATAACTATTTGCGCCTGGGAATTTTGCCGCTCCTCGACATCGCGGAAGCAGTGCCTCAGTTTGGAAAAGTTCTCGATGTTGGTTGTGGTTATGGACTCCTCGACATTTATCTCGCTAAGACGTCTAGCCAACGCTATGTAATTGGCAGCGAACTCAACAGCAAGCGCGTGCGCGTAGCAAAGCAAGCTGCTTGCGGCATCGAGAACGTTGAGTTCGTTCAAGAAGATTTGCTACGGGGGCAGCATGTCGGCGACATCAATTGCGCGATCCTCGTCGACCTCCTTCACCACATTAGTTACGAGCGCCAGCAAGCCTTGATTGCAGCCATCTGGGAAGCCCTTGCAGTCGGCGGAACCCTGATCGTCAAGGATATGGACGATCGGCCGGCTTTCAAATATTACATAAACCTTGTTCACGATAAACTCATGACTGGGTTTGACAAACTCTCGTTTATCAGTGCCGGAAAGTTGAGAGCAAACTTGGCAGCAAGAGGGTTTGTCGTGCATTCGTGTCGGACACTTCCGCATCCCTTCTACGCCCACTATCTCCTAACGTGCAAGAAGGCAGACTCGAATCTCTCCTCGCGAGACGTCGTCCACTTGCAGGAAGTCGAAGGGTGAATGGCCAGTAAACAGGTTGGCTGGCAACCCTACATTGCCGTACTCCGCCCCCATCAGTGGACGAAGAACCTCATCGTCTTTGCAGCCCCCCTCTTCTCATTTTCAATTAGTTGGGGAATTTTTTTAAAAGGAACTGTAGCATTCTGCCTTTTCTGCGTGACGGCAAGTAGCTTCTATATATTCAATGACACCCTCGATGTCAAAGCCGACCGCCGTCACCCCGTTAAGTGCAAGCGCCCTATTGCCTCAGGTGCCGTGCATCTCAAGATCGTGGTTGGGATGGCGGCTGTCTTGCTGGCAGGGTCGATTCTGACAGCGTGGTGGCAATCCCCAGTCCTAGGTGCGACGCTCTCAGGGTACGCTGTTCTGCAAGTCGCTTACAATTTAAAGCTCAAGCGGACGGCGATTTTAGATGTTGGGGCGATCGCGGCGGGGTTTGTGCTGCGTGCTTATGCCGGAGCAGCGGCAACTGAGATCGCACTCTCACCTTGGTTTGTACTCTGTACTGCCATGTTGGCGTTATTTCTGGGTATTGAAAAACGCAAAGCCGAGCTGTTATTAGTTGAGAGGACGGGACAGAAGGGGCGAAGTGTTCTATCGCGTTACTCCAAAGAACTCCTCGCCCGCATGGAAAACACAGTGACGACGAGTACATTGCTGACTTACTCACTATGGAGCGCCGGGCCGGTTGTGAATGGAGCACCGACGGCCTGGATGATGCTGACCGTTCCATTCGTGCTATATGGTATCTTTCGTTATCAACTATTGAGCGAGACCCACGCTGAATATCTCCGCGAGCAACCCGAGTCTGCCAGCAGACAGACGGAGCACCCAGAGGAAGTTTTGCTTAAGGACATGCCAGTATTTCTGACTGTCACCGGTTGGGTCGTTGCCTGCGCGACAATCCTCTGGCTCGATCACCGCGGCATAGTTTAATCGGATTCGCAATCAAGTCTAGAGAGTCCCTCAATACAGTATCGATTGAAGCATCAAGTTTTCGATTGCTTGCTGAAATCAACCTCTCGGTTTTACAGGTGACCGGCATTCAGGTATTATCCTCGACCTTTATAACACTATTGCCCTCGCTGAAGATCTGGTATATTCGCCTCGCGCCTGCGAATGGTTAAAGTTGCAAAGGTATAGGGATTGAAGCTCTTTCTGCTCTCGAAAAGCAGTCATTGCGATCGCGTAGCTGCAAGGTCGCAGCGATTTGGAGTAAACGGTTTGAGTCGCGCAGCGCGCAAGCCGCGTCCCTTTGCCTTCCATAGGGCGATTGCCAAACGCGGGCGCTCTCCCAACCAAATCATCGCCTTGAAGATAGTTTCCATACAGACGTGTTGTTAGCATGGTGGATCGGCCGGACCAGCATTCTGGTCGCTGGCTTTCTCCATCGCTTACTGTGGCTGGAGAAGCTCCTCGGAGATGGCTTCACATTCCCTATGCCGAAGTGCGCGTCCCCATTCAACTCAAACCCGATGAAAGACGATCCAACTACAGTCAGCTTGCTCCTTTATTTCTTGCTGCTCTTAGCTGCCGTTGGCTGTAACAGCATCGGACAAACCTTGCTCAAGCTCGGGTCCGGTCAATCAGTGCTCAATCCTTACATCGCAAGCGGCTTACTGGCTTATAGCATTGGGACGATATCTTACATTGCCTTGCTCAGCAAGCTGAATCTTTCAGTTGCCTACCCGGTCGTGATTGGCTTGACCATCATCATGACGACGTTGTCGGGGACAATGTTCTTACATGAGAAGGTCGCTCCCGGGCATTGGTTGGGGATCGGTTTAATGCTAAGCGGTATCTTGGCAATCACTTCTGCGGGTTGGCGACAGTGAGCAGCTCGGGCGAAGCATTAAAAGTCGCATTTCTCAGTGCTGTAAGTGGAGCGTTCGGGACCTCAGGCACCCCCTACGACATCGAACCGCATGGTTAGCGATAGTCTTGACTTTGGATGTCCCGCAAACGAGCTTCCGGCCGCAAGAAGCGGTCCATCTGCGCCTCGAAAAACTGGCGATTGGCCAGCAAGTGCTTGGGATTGGGATCGTCCAGCGGATACAGCAATGCTAGGCGCAGCGCTTGAATGACCGCCGAGGTGACGTTGTACATCGATCGCTGGAAGGTAATTCCGAGCTGGATGAGGATATCGTCCTGTCCGCGGGCGTGCTCTTGGTAATAATCCCGCAAGTACGGCGGCAGAAAATGCATCATGTCCTGCATCAGCAGCGTCGGCGGAATCCCAGCCGAGCCGACGGGAAACACGTCAGCGTACAGAATGCCGAAATGGAAATCTTCTTGTTGCTCTGGAACTTGACCGGCTTGGGCGTTGTAGGATTTGGTGCCTCGGAACGGAGACGTGCGGTAGAACACGGACTCTACGTAGGGCAGTGCTGCTTCGTACAACCAGGTGAACCCCTTCGACTTGGGCACGATCTCGTAGCATTCCCCATCGACGTAGAGGTGGTGATAGATGGGTCGTCCGGCAATGGCAAAGATACCGTTCACCAGAAAGTTCATCGCATCGGGCACCCCTTTAAATCCGCCCTCATCGTAGATATCCGACATCTCGAAGAAGACCGGAGCCATGACTTCCCAAAACAACCCCAAGTTGGAGTAGTAAGACAGTTCCCGTACCTTCTCGACGAACATCTCGGGAAAAACTCGATAAAGCGCCAGCATCGACGGATTTTTCTTGAAAAAGGCGCGAATGGCGCGATCGCAATTGGCCTTGTATTCCGCCGAATCCAGATAGGCATCGAACTGGTTGACTGGAGCGTACATATGTCGGTGCCAGAACATGGCGCGCATGCAGGCTTCGGCAAACTCCATGTTGATGCGATCGTGCCAGAGGTGGTGGAAAAGTTTGGGCAGTTTGCGCTTGACTTCGCCAGTTGCCATGAACTCTAGCAACTCGGGATGAGCAGCAGCGGTTCCGCGCCAAATCCGCAAATCTGCCGTATCTCCGGCGTAGTGATTGGGGCGTTCCAAGTACTCCTTAGAAATAAAGTACTTGAAGAATGGAAGCGGATCGAGGAATACATACTCGGCGATGTAGAGCAAGTCCCGCCAGTAAAAGTCCATCGGCACCGCGTAGGCTTTATAGATGCCGATAATTTGCATCAGATTCTCAGGCGTATCGGGCAGCATCGAGCCGCCTGCCTCCAGGCGATGGATTACCTCCGAGAAGGGATGCTGCGAAGGAGGAATGCGTGCGGGGTCAACTCCTCGTGAAGGCATCGTTGCAGTCATGGCTGGCTCGAAAGGAAACAACTAAACGCAATAATCGGGCAAATCATGTTCCAGGATTGCCGTTCTAGGACTGGCGCTCCGGCGATTCTAGATTCGGTGCGATCGCAGACGCAAGGCTTTCCAGTTGCGGTGATTCGGGCGCGATCGCCGACGCAACCGTCACGGATGAAAGCGAAGCAACGAGTTGGGTTGCCGTGGCTTCGCTCCATCGCACCAGCCAGGTTGGCTGCACGCCTAGCAAAAAGATCGTCCAAGCCAACACAAGGGCTGGCGTGCGTTCGCCCCATTCGACTTGGGGGAAATAAGCGATCGCGTTATCGAGCTTGCCGAAGCAAGTGCGATTGAGCAGGATGACGAAATACACGGCCGTCAAGCCCGTCCCCACCACGCAGATGAGGGTTGGAACGGGGAAGACCGCGTAGCTGCCTTGAAAGATCAAGAACTCTGCAACGAATCCAGCCAATCCGGGAATACCAGCGCTGGCCATCCCGCCGAGGATTAGCAAGGCACTGATAGTCGGCAAGCCCCGGACGGGATTGAGCAGACCGTTGAGCACGTTCAGGTCGCGGGTACCAACTTTTGCTTCCACGACGCCGACGAGGTGGAATAAAATCGCCAAAATTAGTCCGTGGGCGGCAATTTGCGAGACGGCACCAACGAAGCTGAGGGGTGTCATCGCCGCTCCGGCCAGCAGCAGATAGCCCATGTGCCCTACCGAGCTGTAGGCTACCATGCGCTTGATGTCCTTCTGCGCGATCGCCGCCATAGTTCCGTATAGGGCGATCGCCGCCGCCCAGATAGCCAGCCAGGGAGCCAGGATCGCCCACGCATCTGGAAACAGGCCGATGCAGAAGCGGAACATGCCGTAGGCACCCAGTTTCGACAGCACGCCTCCGAGCAAGATCGCCACCGGTGCGGATGCCGCTACGTAGGTATCGGGGAGCCAGGTGTGGAACGGCACGAGGGGAAACTTGATACCAAAGCCAATCAAAAGCGTTCCCAATAGGAGGAACTGCGCTTCAAGTGGGAGCGATCGCCCGATCGCGGCTTCGTAGTTGAACGAAGAGGCTCCGGTCAGCCAAACCGATCCGAGGAATCCCGCCAGAATCAGCGCCCCCGATATCGCTGTATAAATCAGGAACTTCGTGGCAGCATAACCCCGCTTCTCGCCACCCCAAATCGAGATCAGCAAATAGAAAGGCAACAACTCCAACTCGTATAGCAAGAAGAAGAACAGCAGGTTCTGAGCCAAAAATGCCGCGCTCAGTCCGCCGCTAGCGAGCAAAATCAGAGCATAAAACAGGCGGGGGCGGCTGGTATCTTCGCGGCTGCTAAAAACTGCAATCCAGGTCAGGAAAGAATTAAGCAGAAGCAATACCAAAGCCAGTCCATCGACGCCAAGGCGGTAGTCCAACCCCAGCACGTCGATCCAAGGAAGATACTCCTGCATCTGCAATCCGGGCTCGGCAATGTCGAAACGGCTTGCCAACCACAGCGCCCAGAATAGCGTTGCCGCCGACGCCCACAACGCAACCCAGCGCACCTGCTTGGTTGAAAAAGACTGCGGTAAGAGTCCGACGATCGTAGCACCGACAACCGGCAGCCAAATCAGTACGCTCAGCATAGCTTTCGAGGGTGAAATAGACGATAGAGAGGACCATCAACTGCCGGCAAGCGCAGCGAAATCCAACCAAAACGATCGTGTGATGAAAAGCGTAATCACTAACAAGCCCAGCGCGATTGTCAGAACGTAGAACTGGGTTTTACCCGTGTTGCCATATTTCAGCGCTTCCCCGCCAAACAGGGACGTCAGCCCGATCAGGTTAACCAGTCCGTCGACCACGTGGCGATCGCACCAGTCCACCACGCGCGAGATGATATCGACGCCGCCGACGATACTGGCGCGATAAATCCGAGGCGTATAGAAATCGCTTGCCAACAAGTTCTGCACGAACGTCCAAGGCAAGCGGATCGGCTTGGCTGCCGGACCGAGGTAGAGCGCGCTACCGAGACCGCAGCCCCAAACGCTAGAGATGACGAGTAACAGAGCTACGCCTTTGTCGATCGCGGTAAAAGACGGCAGCAGTCCCAAGCTTTGTAAGACGAGGGGGAGATGCAGCGTCAAGGCAGCTGCAAACACCATCGGCAAGGTAACCGGCCAGAGATTTTCAGGCGATCGCTCCGACATTTGCTGCGGGCGGTTGCCGAAAATGAGGCAAAAAACCCGCGTTACCCCAAACGCTGCCAGCGCGTTGACGACCAGCAAAATGCCCGCCAAGACAGGATAAGCCTCCCATACACCATTGATGAGTGCGAGTGCGGCCCAGAACCCTCCTAGCGGCGGCATGGCAATCAATCCGGCTGCACCGGCTACAAAGGACAGTCCCGAGATCGGGCGGCGGCTCCAGAGCCCTCCGAGTTTGGTTAAATCCTGGCTGATACTGTTGAGGACGATCGAACCCGTACTCATGAGTAGGGCAACAACCGCTAGCGCGTGTGTCAGCAGCAGCAGAAAAGCCACGTGACTTTGCTGCGTTCCCACTGCAACGAAGACCAGCCCCATATAGGCGCTCGTGAGATAAGACAGCGATCGCTTGACATCGACTTGGGCGATCGCGATGGCCGTGCCGCCGAGCGCGGTGACAATGCCAATCGCAGTTACGGTTGCCATTACGACCGGGGATAGAGCTAACACCGGCTCGAGCTTGGTCAATACCCAAGCACCGGTTGCCACCACGACCGAGTTCCGCAAGACGGTACTGGGATAAGGTCCTTCCATGGCTTCATCAAGCCAAAGGTGCAGGGGAAACTGAGCGCATTTGCCCATCGGTCCTGCCAGCAAAGCCAGCCCTACTAAGCTCATCAACGTCGGATCGACCTCGGCTGTCTGCGCCCATTCGGCAAGTTCGCTGAAGTTCCAGGTTCCCGCGATCGGATACAGCGCCAACACTCCCATCAACAACAGCAAGTCGCCCACCCGTTTGGTCAGGAAGGCATCGCGCGCCCCCGTCACCACCAACGATTGGTTGAACCAGAATCCAACCAGCAAGTAGGTGCCTAGGGTCAGGATTTCCAGAATGATGTAACTGAAGAAGAGAGAGTCGCACAATGCCAGCAAGCACATACCCGCTTCAAAGAGTGCTAGCAGCGCGAAGAACCGCGCCCAACCCCAATCCATCTCCAGATACCCGATCGCGTAAAGCTGTGCCAGCAGGTTGATGCTCGTAACCAGCACGATCGCGCCGAGGTTAACCGCTGACACCTCCAGCGGCAGTGTCAGTGTCAAATCGGCAACCTGCAGCCACGGAAGCTCAAGGGTTAGTGGCGCTCGAGTTCCGAATTCAATAAAGCCAAGCGCGGCATGAACCAACGCCAAGCCCGTCATCGCGAGATTGATGTATCCGGCCGGACGCGGTCCGGTACGTCGCGCCAGGGACGGAAACCAAAACATCGACAAGACCATGCCCACCAGTGGATAGCACGGAATTAGCCAGGCAATGCGAGCAAATACATCAGTCATCCATCATGCATCCTACGAGTCGGCGATCGGCGGGCAATGGGCGGCGATCGCGAAAAAGACTTAGCTAAAACCTATGGTTTACAAAGGAGGTATCGACAATTAACTATCGACAAGTACAGCATATCCCGAAGCTTAAGAAAAGTGGAAGGGTTGCAATGGGTTTTCCCCATCCCCGAGCTCGGTCCATACCGATCGGCACAGTTTGGGCAGTCGTGCAGGCAGATTTTAACGTTAGCGATTCAGCCAGGGGGGTGGTGGGGATCGTGCGCCTGACGCCGGTCGCCCAGCGGGGTAGCGCGTAAGCTAAAATACCATTTAGTTTGTTTGTGCGGGTTGGGAATCTGTATTTCGACAGAGTTCGACCGCAATCGACCAAACCTTATTAGCGGCCTTTCAATACTTGCAATTGCTTCTGGAGGAACCTTATGGGCGCGACCGAACTGATCGTAAAAGCAACCGTACTGTCGATTGTTATGACCCTGTTTGCCGTTGCATGGGGTTTCTTGATGCTCAAGTTGCAAGGCAGCGAGGAATAAGCCGCTTATCACAACGCAATCGGCCTTGCTTTCCCCTCATCTCCGAGCTGGCGCGATCGTTAGTTATTGCAGGCATCTCTCCCCAAGAGTTCGAACCAGTTCGGCTTGACTGGGGCGAGATGCTTCTGTTTTTCTGAAGAACGTCTTTTTAGTCGCGCGGCCGACCCGAAAGTTGGATGACCGTACTTGGAGCTCGTTCGGACGCGGTCTTGCCTTATCTGAAAAGCATCAAAAACCAGTAGTGAATTGCCGCATAAATGACAGCTTCAACGCCTGAAATCGCTCCAACCATTGAGTTTTTTCGCGGAATTCCAGAAGAACTAAGCAATGTCAGCTTGAGACGCGAGAAGCGAACGGGATTGCGCAACGTATTGATGACCTTCGAACGCCTAAACGCGCTCGAACGCTTTAATAGCTTTACGAAGGAATTCTCGCAGAGCCTGAGTCTAATCGATTCTGAAGGCGAGATCGCTGTCGAACCGGACTCAGTGCGGTTCTTTTTTGCCGGCGATGAAGGTGATGAGTTGCGTCGCGTGGAGTGCAAGTTCGCGATCGAGCGCGACGACCATTGGGACCGGTTCATGCGCTTCATGCAGCGCTACGCAGAAGCCAATGGCATGGCTTACGGCGATCGCTAAGCTTCTCGGCTAGGTAGGTCGACAGGATTCGTATGGGGTTGTTTTGGGTCTGAACATCGTTCTGAGCATCGTCAGGGAGCATTATGAAAGTCGCGATCGCAGGTGCAACGGGTTTTATCGGGTCGCGTTTGGTGCAGATGTTGCACGAGCAGGGGGACGCGATTGTCGTGCTAACGCGCGATGCCAAACACGCTTGGCGCGTTTTCCCCGAACGTGCCTTTCCCAACGTCCAAGTTGTCGAGTACGTTCCGACGGATAGTGGGAACTGGCAGCAGTCGCTGTCCGGCTGCAATGCTGTCGTGAATCTGGCCGGCACCGCAATTGCCGCCGAGCGTTGGACTCCGGAGCGCAAGCAACTGATTTACGACAGTCGGGTGCATACCACCGAGCGCATCGTGGAAGGGATTGCCAACGCCGAACTCAAGCCGAGCGTTCTAATCAATGCCTCGGCGATCGGTTACTACGGCACGAGCGAAACGGCAACATTCGAGGAAGCCAGCGCGCCCGGCAACGACTTCCTCGCATCGGTTTGCCAAGACTGGGAAGCGGCTGCCCGCAAAGTTGAGGCGGCGTGCGTGCGTTTGGCGATCGTGCGCTTCGGCATCGTACTTGGCAATGGCGGCGCGATCGCTAAGCTACTGACCCCATTTCGCCTGTTTGCCGGCGGGCCGCTGGGGTCAGGACATCAGTGGTTTTCGTGGATTCACCGCGATGACTTGGTGCGGTTCTTGATCGAGGCGATCGCGCGTCCGGACCTGAGCGGAGTCTTCAACGGAACGGCTCCCAACCCCGTCCGCATGAGCGAACTCTGCGATACGCTTGGGACCGTGCTTAAGCGTCCGTCGTGGTTGCCGGTACCGGGATTCGCGTTGGAAATGTTGCTGGGCGATGCGGCTAAGGTTGTCTTGGAAGGCCAGGAAGTGTTGCCGAGAAACATCGAAGCCAGCGGTTTCGAATATCGCTATCCCCAGCTCGAGCCGGCTTTGCAAGAGATCGTCGCGCAGAGCTAGTCGACATCGCAGCGAATGCCTCAGCGATCGCGCGTGCTAAAGAACACTGCGGCAAGGACGATCGTACCGAGTAGTGCCAGCGGCACCCACAGGTCGATCGCGCGAATGGTCTCGGGGGCGGTCAACATGAGCAGTGACGGCTAAGCGAGCGCGGAGGGGCACCCGGCCCGCTAGATAGTAACTGCGAGCGGTTGCAACCTAGCAGTGTTTGCAGGGGTTTCGTGATGTCTGGATCGCTCGCAGAGTCATTTCATTCCCCCACGCAACATTCTGCCAATCACGCTTGCGACTTGTGCGCGCGATTGCCTTTGCCCGCGAGATTGCGGTTGTTGGATGCGCCGTTGGGCGGCGAGGTGTTCCTGCAGCGTGCGGCTGAAAACGTGCGTCCCGTCGTACCGCGCGACGAAGAACAAATACTCCGTCTCGGCCGGCGACAGGGTTGCTGCCAAACTTGCCACGCCGGGTGCGGCGATCGGTGTCGGTGGCAGCCCCGGCATTAGATAAGTGTTGTAGGGCGTCGGCGTGCGGACCTGCGCTAGCGTCAGCGGGCGATCGACAGTTTGCCGAATTTGCAATCCGTACTCCACTGTAGGGTCGGCTTCCAGGCGCATGCCTCGTGCCAGACGGTTGGCAAATACCCCAGCAATGAGGGTACGCTCCTCCGCCACGACGGCTTCTTTTTCAACGATGCTCGCCAGCGTCACCCACCCCAGCAAGCTAGCATCCGTATCCGATCGTTCGTACAGCGGCAGCGCAACGTCCTCAAACCGCATCAACATCAGCGCGATCGCTGCCTCTGGCGTCACTAGATCCCGCGCCAGGGTGTAGGTATCGGGAAACAAGAAGCCTTCTAAATGCGGCAATTCCGGCGGCAGCCAAGGGAACTGGTCGTAGGGAATCCGCTCGGTCGCCGCGAGGAACTCTTCGGCATTGAAGAAGCCCAACGCAGCCAACTCCGCGGCCATCTGCCGCCGCGATCTCCCCTCCGGCACGGCAAACCTCACCGCCGCCACGTCCCCGCGCCAGATGCGATCGGCAATTGTATCTAGGGACTGCTCCCGCGTTAGGGCATAGGTTCCTGCCTGAAACCCACCCGACCGCTTGTCCCACCGCGTCGCGCGCAGCGTCCACAACCGCCAGGCCAGCGGCGAACGAATCAGACCCCGCGTTGCTAGCTGCTCCCCAATCGCCTGCGCGGCCGTTCCCGAGGGGATTTCCGCGTACACTACCTCCGGCGCGTCCGTCGCAATCGGTCTTACGGCCGCCAACCACCAGCGCCAACCCAGCACCGCTCCGGTTGCAGCAACTGCCAGCATCAGCATCAGTCCGCGGGCGATCGCCACAACGTAGCCCCATTTGCGATCGCCCGCGATGGCAGCCTGTTGTTGCTCGGTCACTTAGTCGAGATCCTCGAACATCCACTCTTCAAGCACGGGCTGGACCTCGCGGAACTCCTCTGGAGACAGCACTTCTAGTTTTCCGAAACTCGTTTCTTTGGCAAAAAACAGCAACGGAGCCAGCGGCGTATACACGCCATACTCATCTTTGTTGAAATAAAAACTAGCCAGAAACTGATATTCTTCCGGGTCGATTGCCGTACCAGCCTCTTCTTCTAACTCGAGCGTTAGGATTTGGCTCTCTTGTACTTCGGGCAACTCGCCCTCAACGGTGGGGGTGAAGGCCGTGCGCTTAAGCATTAAATTCTGCTCGGCCAGAACTGCACGTGCGTCTGGAAAGACGCGATCTAGGTCGCGATCGTCTTCCAGCAAAATCGCTTCTTCGGGATCGATCGCTTCATCCCAGGCCACAATCGCGATCGGAGCATCTACAGGCCGCAACAACAAATAGCTAGCACCATTGAGCGCAAACCTCTGCTCGACGAAGCATTCCAAAAGACGCCCGTCTTCATCCGTTAGCATGACGCTTTCGGTTTCGGGGTGCTCGTTTTCCTGGGGATATTGCGATGAAGACATAAATTCGGCGAAGTGCGGCTGTCAGGACGCTACGAGCGTCTCGCTAGCGGGCAAATTGATAACCCTCACTGTAACAGCTCGCTGTCCCTTACTGAAGAAACCTGTTGTATTGGCGATTCAAATCGGGGATTCCGCCGCTGCGGTGGGGCCGGATAATCCCCCCAGCGCGCGCAGGTATATGAGGCTGCTAGCAGCGGTTAGGTCGAATTGCAGCGGGACCACGGTGATATAGCGATCCCGAATCGCGCAGACATCGGTGGGCACCTCATCCGGCAGGTGGAGGTGGTCGGGCTGTTCGATGTCCTCGATGGCCTCGCCCGCCAGCCAGTAATAATGCTTGCCACGCGGATCGACGCGCTGCTCGAATTGCTCGATGTAGCGTCGCAGTCCCTGCCGCGCGATCGTCACGCCAGCAATTTGTGCGGCTGGCAAGGCCGGAATATTGATGTTGAGCAGTGTCGGCTCGGGAAACTCGGGCAGCCCGCCCGGCGCGACCAGCGACTGCGCGAAGGCTGCTGCCGCGCTAAAGTCGAAGCTGCCAAAGCTCGCGAGGCTAAACGCGATGCCGGTAATCCCTTCAATCGCGCCTTCCATCGCTGCCGATACTGTTCCCGAGTACAGTACGTCCGTCCCGAGGTTGGGACCGTGGTTAATGCCCGACAAGACGTAGTCCGGTCGATCGTCCAGTAACGCATGCAGTGCTAACTTGATACAGTCCGACGGCGTTCCCGAACAAGACCAAGCGCGGACTGCCGGGCTAAATAATCCTTCGATTGCCTGGGCGCGAATGGGCTGGTGTAGCGTCAACCCGTGACCGGTGGCGGAGCGCTCGCGATCGGGGCAAACCACGGTCACGGTGTGCCCGGCCGCCGCCAAGCTGTCGGCTAGGGCGCGGACGCCAAGCGCGAAAATACCGTCGTCGTTCCCGATCAAGAGGTGTGCCATGGTGGAAGTCGCGGAGAGAGTTACGGTCTAGACGCAGTCGGCACACATGCCAGCTGTCGGCAAGAAGAGCAGCGTGCGGTTCGATCGCGTCGCGGACGATCTCGCAGGGCAATTGTCCAGGGTAGATGCGTCGGTACACTAGGAAGCGTCAATAGTTTATGCTACGCCCCGCGCCCATGTCCGCCTCCGACCTCGAACGCGAACTCGCAGATCTCAAGCAAACCGCGATCGCCGCGATCGCCACCGCTGCCGACCTCGACCGACTCGAGCAACTGCGCGTGCAGTTCCTCGGCAAAAAAGGACAGCTTTCGCAAGTGTTGCGCGGCATGGGTAAGCTTTCCACCGACGAGCGTCCGCGCGTCGGCGCCCGCGCCAACGACGTCAAGCAAGCCCTGCAAACCAGCCTCGAAGGCGCTCGCAATAACCTCGAGGCTGCCGCGATCGCCGCGCAGCTAGCTTCTGAGACCCTCGACGTTACGCTGCCCGGTGTCGGCCGGCCCCTCGGACGCAAACACCCGCTCAACAGCACGATCGACCGGATGATCGAAATCTTCATCGGTCTCGGTTACACCGTGGCAGAAGGCTCGGAAATCGAAACCGACTACTACAACTTCGAAGCGCTCAACACGCCCCCAGATCACCCGGCACGGGACATGCAAGATACGTTTTATCTGCCAGGCGGTAAGTTGCTGCGCACGCACACATCTTCCGTACAGATCCGCTACATGGAACGGCACGCCCCCCCGATCCGCATTGCCGCGCCGGGCCGCGTTTACCGTCGCGACACCGTCGATGCCACACATTCTGCCGTATTCCACCAACTCGAAATTCTGTCGGTCGAAGAGGGACTGAGCTTCACCGACCTGCGCGGCACGATCGTAGAGTTTTTGCGCCAGATGTTCGGAACGGAGCTGGAGGTGCGATTCCGTGCCAGCTACTTCCCGTTCACCGAACCCTCGGCTGAGGTGGACGTCCGCTGGCAGGGCAAGTGGCTAGAAGTACTCGGCTGCGGTATGGTCGATCCGAATGTCCTAAAAGCCGTCGGTTACGACCCCGAGCGCTATACCGGCTTTGCTGCTGGTTTTGGCGTCGAGCGTTTTGCTATGGTGTTGCACCGCATGGACGATATCCGCCGCCTCTACGCCAGTGACCTGCGTTTCCTGCGACAGTTTTAGGGCGCTGCCCCGGCTATCCGGTTTGGTGACTGCGCTCGGGGCACACACATACTCGGAATCTCGGCTCAATTTTCGCAACATGCGCGGCTTAATCTAAATTTGTTAAGTACGGAGAGCGGAGTTCCGGTGCTTCCAGATCGCTGAAACCCCTATCCTGTCGTGAAGTCGAAATGAGTAAGCGTTTGCCCTGATAACCGCGTTACGGTTTCTTCTCTTGCCGCAGGCTCAGGCGTTATACTGGATCGTCTGGGTGCCCGACCTAAAGTATTCGAGGGAAAGCAAAGAGAGAAGCCGTATGTCGAGATATCGAGGTCCGCGCCTGCGCATCGTGCGTCGTTTGGGTGACTTGCCGGGGTTGTCGCGCAAGACGCCTCGCCGTCAGTATCCCCCCGGCCAACACGGACAGGCTCGCCGGAAGCGTTCGGAATACGCTATCCGCTTAGAAGAAAAACAGAAGTTGCGCTTCAACTACGGCGTTTCCGAGAAGCAGCTCATCGGTTATGTGAAGCGGGCACGTCGTTCTACGGGTTCGACGGGGCAGTCGCTTCTGGAACTATTAGAGATGCGCTTGGACAATACGGTATTCCGGATGGGCATGGCCGGAACGATTCCCGGCGCCCGCCAGTTGGTCAACCACGGTCACGTGACGGTCAACGGTCGTAAGATGAACATCCCCAGCTACCAATGCGTGCCAGGCGACGTGATTGCAATTCGAGATACAGACCGCTCGAAGGATTTGGTCCGCCGCAACATGGAATATCCGGGTTTGGCAAACTTGCCCAGCCACCTGACCTTCGATAAAGACAAGCTGGTCGGACAAGTAAATGGCGTGGTCGAGCGCGAGTGGGTTGCGTTACCGATCAACGAACTACTCGTGGTCGAGTATTACTCGCGGAAGGTCTAGACCCAGATATCGAGTGACGGGCCTTCCACCCGCCTCGAGACTGGTTGGAATCTCGATACGGTATTGGGAGCAGGTGTCTTTAGCACCTGCTCCCTTCATCATAGGTCGTTCTCGGGCGAGTAGAGTCGGTTGCGAACTTGCTAGCAGATGCAGTCGGAGCCAGCGCCAAGACCCTACTTCAGGGCATACTGTACCGAGCCGAGCAATCCAACTTGCGGATTGAGGATGACATGCACTGGGACGGCATTGAGGATCGGGCTGACGCGACCCTTGCTTTTGAATACGCGTTCGAAGCGATCGCTTTGCAGCAGCGGCAAAATCTTAGCGGCAATGCCCCCGGCAATATAAAGTCCGCCGTAAGGCAAAAACTTCAGCGCGAGGTTGCCGGCTTCTGCTGCATAAGCCTCCACAAACATCTCCATGGTTTTAGCGCAAAGGCGATCGGCTTCGCCCGCAGCCGCCTGAGAGATTGTGGCTGCCGGATCCTCTGTCGGTTCTTGACGTTCCCAAGCTTTAATGATTTCGCAAACATGCGGCGATTCGGGGGCGAACTGCACGTCGCGGAGAAAGCGGTAGATCGACACGATGCCCTGCCCGGAGACAACCCGCTCGACAGAAACGCGTTCGATGTGGTTGGTTTTGCGGATGTGCTCGCTCAAGGCGAACTCTAGTTCATTGCGCGGCGCGAAGTCAGCGTGACCGCCTTCTGTTGCAAATACTTCAAAACCGCCGTTTGCTTCCGGAACCAAGAATCCTTCGCCCAACCCGGTACCCGCTCCCAACACCCCGATCGGGGCGCGCTGCACCGGGGCATCTAGTAACGTTACTCGATCTTCGTCGGCCAGGTTCAGGATACCGTAGCTAACTGCTGCGAAATCGTTCAACAACCGCACCCGCGCGATACCTAACTCCCGTGCGAGGCGATCGCTTTGTAGGCGCCAGTCGATGTTGGTGAGTTGCGAGGTTTGATTGACGACCGGACCGGCAATCGCAAAGCAGGCCGTCTCCGGTAGCGGTTGCTCGGCGTCCGCTTGGAATTCGCGCACCATCGGCACCAAGTCCGGATATTGCTGCGAGGGAAACGTCGCTTCGGCGATCGTCGTATAGGTGCTACTCCCCGCTGTTGCCTTGATCGTCCGCAAAATCGTCTTAGTTCCGCCGATATCGCCCGCAATCAATCGTGTCATGTGACCGCTCCTCGTGGGTTCGCCGCAAACGCGTTCCGCCTGCGCCTCGTATCCAGCGCATACTGCCTAGCGCCATCTCTAATTGAACCGGACAACCGACTCCGTTTCACTCAGGTGCGATGTATCGCCCGCTAACTCGAGCTCCCATCCCTGGGATTGGCGTACGACCTTAACCAGGCAACATAGAGCAGCGTTAATGTCCGGCGTGCCGCCCACCAAACCGCGAGCCGTCCCGATGACCGACGCACCGTGGCCCACGAGGAGTAAGTCTTCGCAGAACTCCTCAGCGAGCAGCCGGGCGGTCTCACCGGTGCGCACTGCGACCTCGGTATCGCTTTCGGGGTAACTAGCGATCGCCCGCGAGGTATAGCCGGTATCCACGCGCGGGAAGCGCTCCTTGAGAGCTGCCAGCGACAAACGCTCGGGCTCCTCGTGCATCCAGCAGGGATTCAACCACTCGCTCAATCCTGCTTCCAAGGCGATCGGCAGGTCCAACGCTTCGGCAACGAGATGGGCTGTTTGTACCGTACGTAAAAATGGCGACGCAAAAATCCGACCGATGCCCTCGTTGCGGAGGCGATCGCCGAGCTGTCGTGCCTGGACGATCCCGTCTTCAGAAAGATGAGGGTCGTAGGGTCGCGGGGCGGTTTTAAACCAGGCTGGGTTGACGAAATCGTAGCGGTTGCCATGGCGGGCAATCCAAACGGTCTGCGATGGAGAAACCATGACGCGTGAGTCCGGCAGAGAACATCGCGACTACTATAGTCGAGAGTCGGGCGCGCGTCACACCGCCTAGCGGCAGGTACGCGATCGCCTCCAGGGGAAGCGAACCCCTGACTCTGGCCGATCGGTCGCCACCGAACGTCAGAATCGCACTGCTAGAAACACCGCACCGATATCGTACCGACGGTTGCGCTGTCATCATTACTACCTAACCGGGCACGTCGATTAATTCGCTCAGGACCGAGGTGCGGCACGGCAGCATGGGTATTTCAGACACCAACACGCCACAATCCGGCAATTTTTCGAGGTGCCCTGTAGCCACATAATAAATCAATAAAATTTTTTTCCTCGGCGTGCCTCATTTCACCGAGCAGGACTAATTTATTTCATCGAGCAGGACTATATTGCCCAACCGCACTATTTACTGCACTAATCTTAATCTGGAACCCCTGCGGACCGTTCCGCCACCGATCGCCTATGACTGCTCTTCAACAACCATCTCCTGTCAAACCAGCCAACACGCGCCGGAAACAAAAACAGTCGCAGCGCACGGTCGGGCGTCAGTTGCGACCTGTGCTACTGCTCTTCGCCGTAACCGGATTGTTATTGGGCGGGCTCGGCTCGCGTTTGGCTTATCTGCAGCTGGCAAAAGGCGATCGCAACCGACAACTTGCCGAAAACAACCGTATTCGCATCCTGCCTAAACTGCCGGTGCGCGGACTCTTGCTGGATCGCAAGGGCCGCATTATTGCCGACAGCCGCCTGTCTCACTCGCTATTTATCTGGCCGCTGGCGCAGACGAGCGAGCGCTGGCCGGAGACGGTGCAACTCCTTGCCGAAATTCTGGAAATTCCCACTGAAGAAATCCAAACGAAGGTAGAGCAAGCCGAGCCTAACTCGCCGACCCTCGTGCGAATTGCGCGTAACCTTACACCTGCCCAGATCACTGCGATCGAAGAGTACAGCATCGATCTCGACGGGGTCGAGATCGATGCTGAACCGATTCGGTCATATCCCCATGGGACCCTAGCCGCGCATGTGGTCGGCTACACGGGTGAAATCACCTCCGAGGAATTAGATGCGTTGCGAGAACGTGGCTATCGTCTGGGCGACGTGATTGGGCGTATGGGCGTGGAGCGCGGTTTCGAGTCGCAGTTGCGCGGCGAGTGGGGCGGCCAGCAGGTGGAAGTAGATGGCTCGGGGCGTATTGTCCGGATCCTTGGCGAAAAACAAGCTCGTGCCGGTTTGAACATTTCCTTGACCCTCGACCTCGACGTACAGCGGGCGGCAGAAGCAGCTCTCGACGATCGCCGAGGCGCGATCGTCGCCATTGACCCGCATTCGGGCGGCATCTTAGCGATGGTCAGCCATCCGACGTTCGATCCGAACATCTTCTCTACGCGCATCACCCACGAAACCTGGGAGGCCCTGCAATCACAAGGCAATCCTTTCATCAATCGTGCCGTGCGCGGTTATCCGCCAGGGTCTACTTTCAAGGTCGTCACGGCGATCGCGGGTATGGAGTCGGGGAAGTACCCTCCGGGAACGATCCTCAACACCTATGGCGTTATCAATCTCGGCGGCATGCTGATGCCGGCGTGGAATGGTGCTGGTTTCGGACCGCTGGGTTATGAGGGTGCGCTGCAGTGGAGCAGCAACACGTTCTTCGGGCAAGTCGCTGTCGGTGTTGGGGGTGTTACTCTGATCGACTGGTCGCGGCGTCTGGGTTTCGGGGTGTCAACAGGGGTCGAGCTTGCTGAGGAGTCATCTGGCTTGATCGCTGATGACGAATGGAAGCGCGAGCGTTTTAACGATTGGGGATGGACAATTGGCGACACGGCCAACATGTCCATCGGTCAGGGCTTCACGCTTACCACGCCATTACAGGTTGCAGTACTGTTTGCAATTCCGGCAAACGGCGGCTATCTCGTCCGGGCGCATTTCCTCAAAGACGAGCGACCAGCCGATGCCTGGCGCAAGTCCCTCGACCTCAACTCGGCTAACGTCGCCACGGTACAGCGAGGATTGCGGCAGGTCGTGACAGCGGGGACGGGTCAGGCGCTCGCCGTTCCGCACCTGCCACCTACGGCAGGTAAAAGCGGAACTGCTGAAGCACCCCCAGGAGAAACTCACGCTTGGTTCGGTGCCTACGCGCCCTACGACAAACCGGAAATCGTTGTCGTTGCTTTTGCCGAACACTCCGGGGGCGGGGGCGGTTCGGTAGCCGCGCCGATGGTGCGCGAGGTACTAGAAACCTATTTCGACGTCAAGCCACCGCAGTGATGGTGGATGCAGTCGTAGAGTCCATTCCCTCCGGTTATGGTTGCGATCGCGCGCTTGGCGAGGCATCTGCTGCTTGCGAGCGCGGCGAGTCGTTATACTCGATGCGGCGCGCTCCGCTCGGATTCCATGAGCCTGCACTTCCGTTTCGCGATCGCTAGCGACCTGCACGTTGCCCTACCTGAAACTATTCCCGAGAGCACCCAACGCTTTCATCTTGTTGAAGTTAGTATTCCCGTCCTAGACAAGGTGCTAGAGCACCTTTCCACAGTCGATCTCGATTTCCTGCTAGTCCCCGGCGATTTGACCCAAGACGGCGAGCCGGAGAATCACACTTGGTTGCAGCAACGCCTCGAACAACTGCCTTACACGGTTTACGTCATCCCCGGCAACCACGACATCCCCAGTGCCTCGGGGTCCGACCGAGCGATCGCGCCACGGGATTTCCCTAACTATTACCGTCGTTGCGGCTACGACAGGGCAGGTACGCCCGACGCTCTCTATTACACCTGCGAGCTTTTGCCCGGCGTCCAGCTCGTCGCGCTGAATTCCAACCTCTTCGATGCCGACGGTAAGCAATACGGTCGCCTCGATCGCGAGCAACTCAACTGGCTGCGCCAGCTGTTGCCCGCGTTGAGGGATCGCTTGGCGATCGTAGCGATCCACCACAACGTCATCGAGCACGTTCCAGGACAAGGACAGCACCCGCTGTCGCGGCGCTACATGCTTGAAAATGCCGACGAACTCAAGCAGATCCTGAGAGAAAACGGTGTCAAGCTGGTCTGTACCGGCCACCTGCACGTTCAAGACATCGCCCTCGAAGGCGAGCTGTGCGATATCGTCACCGGCTCCCTCGTCAGCTACCCGCACCCGTATCGCATCATCGATGTCTGCCACGACGATCGCGGTATGGTTCTCGAAGTGGATTCCCATCGCGTTGCGGCCGTACCGGGGTGGGAAGATCTCCAGGAGCGATCGCGCGAATGCCTGGGCGATCGCTCCTTCCCATTCATGCAGCGCCTGCTGGCCGGCGTGTCGCTCGACCTCGATGCGGATGCAACCGACGCGATCGCCCGCCACCTGCGCTATTTCTGGGCGGACATTGCGGCAGGGGACGCGCGCTTCGAATTCCCGGACTTTCCGCCCGCCGCCCGCCGCTATTTCGAGCGTTTCAGTGCCGACGCCTGCCCGGCTTACGTCGGCGACAACCGGGCGACGCTGGTGCTGTAAGCCAGTTTCTGATGTTGCGAGCATCTTGCTACGCCCCCTCACATCGACACATCAACATGGCAGGCTGGGTTAATTCTGTCTCGATCCGAAATCACGTATACTCAAACGCGCTTTCAACCGCAACCGCAACTGTTCTGTCTCGAGCCAAGGATAGCGGGTTGGCGATCGCACAGCGACTGGGGTGACGCCATTCCCACCGCGAGCTCGTGCTGTCCGCCGGCCGCTATGATTTGGAGTGAAAATCGCTCCCACGGGAGTTCGGTGAGGAGAATGCAAGCACGATGAGCGCAGAAATGTTGGGTGAGGGCCCGGGAATTCAGCAGAGCCTCGAACAGTTTTTGGTCGTACTGTCGATTTCGTTGGGCGTTGCGACCCTCTCGCAAATCGTGAGTTGGTTCCGGCGCGTCCCTTACACGCTCCTGTTGGTTGTCGTCGGTTTGGGATTGGCGTTTGTTGACGTCCGTCTGGTCAACCTGTCGCCAGAGCTGATTTTAGAGATCTTTCTGCCGCCATTGTTATTCGAGGCTGCATGGAACATCCAATGGCGCAACCTCAAGGAAAATCTCTTGCCCGTGGGCTTGTTTGCCACCTTGGGCGTTGCGATATCGATCGCGACGGTGGCGCTGGGTCTCAGCACGCTGGCAGGAGTGCCACTTGAAATCGCGCTGTTGGTCGGCGCGGCCTTATCGGCAACCGATCCGGTTTCGGTGGTGGCGCTATTCCGCGAATTGGGGGCGGGCGAGCGACTGACGGTTTTGATGGAGGGCGAGAGTCTGTTCAATGATGGCGTAGCGGTCGTCGCCTTCGTCTTGCTCGTGGGGATCCCGCTGGGAACGGAAACCTTCGAGCTGACCTCATCGCTCGCGCGCTTTGTCACCTTTGTCGGCGTCGGCGTCGGCGTTGGTGCGGCGCTAGGATTTGGTATTTCCTATTTGACCCAGCGTTTCGACCTGCCGTTGGTCGAGCAGTCCCTGACGCTGGTGTCAGCTTACGGCACTTACCTAATCGCCGAGAAACTGGGCGGCTCGGGTGTCATCGGGGTGGTGACGGTGGGCTTGATCTTGGGTAACTTCGGCTCGCGCATCGGCATGAACCCGCGCACGCGCTTGATCGTGTCGAAGTTCTGGGAATTCATTGCCTTCTTTGTGAACTCGATTGTCTTCCTGCTCATCGGCGACCAAATCGATATTGTCGAGTTGGGCGACGCAGTTCCCGGGATCGCCACAGTGGTGGGGTTGATTTTGGCGGCACGCGCGGTCGGCGTGTTCGGTCTCAGTACCTTCCACAATCTGCTGAGCGAGGAGGCAATTGGGTGGCGAGAGCAGATCGTTCTGTGGTGGGGCGGCTTGCGTGGCGGCGTCTCGATCGCCTTGGCTTTGAGCGTGCCGGTTGCCCTCGCCGAACGCCAAGACATCATCGAAGCCGTCTTTGGAGCTGTATTATTCACGTTGCTAGTGGAAGGTCTAACGACGCGGACCGTGCTGGAAAAATTGGGACTCGTTGGCGGCGATCGCGCCTTGAGCGAGGAGTATTCAGAGCTGTTGGCGCAGGGTGAAGCGCTACGGCGCGTGCAAACCTACCTCAAAGAACTCGATAACAATCCCGAAATCGACGCGGAATATTACAGCTACCAGAAAGATCTGGTGGACGGTGAGGTTGCCAGCATCAACGATCGCATCGTTAAGTTCAAGAACGAATATCCGCAACTGCGCATGCTGGAACAGGAGCAACTTCGCAAACGATTGCTCGACATCGAAGCCGATACCTACGCCGAGTACATTCGCACCGGTCAACTGAGCAAGGAACTCTCGCCTTGGGTGCTCAAAATCATCGTTGAAGCGGATGCTGCTGAATAAAAAATGAAGGGTCATCTGCAGCCGGTGCGCGGTTACCGCGACGCTACAGGGCCCACTGCTGGAGCAGGTATTGGTAGAACCCGGGCTTGTTCACTTTTGCCATCACCTGCACCGGGCGGCCGCCGCTAGGGGTGACGCGCGTGCGTCCCTGGCTCGAGCCCGTCGCGACGATCTCGGTCGTAACGGTTGTGGTTTCGTACAAGTCCGGGCGATCGAGATATGCCGTAGCGAGAATGTCCCAGCAGTAGTAGTCTTGCGGCAATGCTAGGGCGTAGCATGTTCCCACGAAATCCGAGAGTGGGTAGCTGCGCTGCTTGGCAACCTGCCGGATCGTCTCCGCGGTCAGCGGCACTTCATTGGTGAGATCGAGGGAGCAAAGGATAATTGGGATTTCCGTCGCCCACACCCGCGCGACGCTTGGCGGATCCCAAAACGCATTCCACTCGGCCGACCCGTCGTGCTCGGGGGCGTAAAGCCGCTCTACGTTGCCTGGAACGTTGAGAGCGCCGCCCATCCACACCACGCGATCGATGTGCGCGAAGAGGCTCGGGTCGCGTTCTAATACCTCTGCCAGGGTCGAGAGCGGTCCGGTCACCATCAACGTCACCGGACGCGGCGCGGCGCTCAGGGCGTTGGCCATAAAGTCCACTCCCGATTCCGGGACAAGCGGCGTGCGGATCTCGTCGCGCTCGTTCAGAACCGGGAGATTGTCGATGACGACGCTGTCGCGCCGATATGCAGGTGGAAACGGATTGATCCCGCGCACCGTACTTTCGGCAACCGGCACGTCCGAACGCCCCAACCAATCTAGAAGCTTGCGTGTCACGCTCAGAGCGGCACCGATGTAACAGTCGGCCGGCGTCACGACGACGCCAAGCAACTCGACCGATGGCATCCGCAACAACAGCGTCAGGGCGAGGAAGTCATCCACCGCACCATCGTGGTCCATCAGCACGAGCTGCTTTGTCATGATTCCGCCGTTACCGTTTTGCTGCTACCGAGTTGCCGCTGCCTCGTTGCCAGACGGGCGCGATCGCCCTATGCACTGCACTACCGAGCTTACTTGCTCTCGGAGACCAACCCGACCGGGCAGGCGACGTTCGTGCCGCCGAGCCCGCAGTAGCCGTTGGGATTCTTCGCCAGGTACTGCTGGTGGTAGTCCTCGGCGTAGTAGAACTCCGCGGCGTCGGCAATTTCGGTGGTGATGTCGCCGTAGCCTGCTTCTTTCAGCGCAGCTTGGAAGCGATCGCGCGACTGCTCCACCAAGCGGCGTTGCTCGTCGGTGTAGGTGTAGATTGCCGACCGATATTGCGTGCCTACGTCATTGCCCTGACGCATGCCTTGCGTGGGATCGTGCCCTTCCCAGAAGATTTTGAGCAACTGCTCGAAGCTGACTTTCGACGGATCGTAGGCAACCAGGACGGCTTCCGTATGCCCGGTCATCCCCGAGCAAACTTCCTGATAGGTCGGGTTGGGGGTGTGACCGCCGGAGTAACCGACTGCCGTACTGAAGACGCCCGGCTGCTGCCAGAACTTGCGCTCGGCACCCCAGAAGCATCCCATCCCGAACTGGACGAGTTCGATGCCGTCGGGGAAAGGCAACTGCAGCGGATTGCCGTTGACGGAGTGGCGCACGGGTACCGGCATTTGAGCCGCGCGACCGCGCAGCGCGTTTTCGGGCGAGGGGAGCGTTTGCTTTTTGCCAAATCCGAAGAAAACCATTGCGCGTTCCTAGACCTTCTAATGACTAAACACCGATCAGAATCGCAACCAATCGCAAATCGTCGCTACTTAATATTATGTAACGAGACATGGAATGCTCGGTGCGGACAAGCGTACCGCAGGCGTTCGGGTGGAGCGTTGCGAGACGGTGGTGGCGCGATGGCTCCGGTTCCAGTTCTGGTTGCGTTTCACTCGCTCACCGGATCGAAGACGAGTTCGTCTTCCACGCGCCACGCCGGGTCGACCATGCACACGAATAGGAGCGGTTCGGAACCGGTGTTGCGGACGTACTGCTTGGCATTGGGTGGAATGTAGACAGCATCGCCGGGACCGATGAGCTGCGCTTCGTCGTCGATGTGCATCTCGCCCGTGCCGCTAATGATGTAGTAGACCTCGGAGGTTTTGAGTGCGTGCGGGACCGAGACCTGTCCAGGCGGCACGATCGCGTGGGCGAGGCTGTAGCGTAGGGCGATCGGTTGCTTGTCGGGGTGCAGCAGTTCGCGCAGGATGGTGCCGTCGCCGGCGATGAATTCTTCGCAGTCTTGCAGTTTGCGGACGAGCATCTAGGTAGCCATTGAATGGCGGCTGATGAATGGTGGCTGGATGGGGGCGATTGATTGCGTCGGCCGGCACGTCGAGGTTCTAGCGAGTGCCTCCGTAGGTTCCCGATTGCGGAGAATAGTCGGAACAAGCGATCGCGGCTTCGGTGGTGGCGATCGCGGGTTTAACGGTGCACTTGAGGACGCTCGAATGGGTGAAGTAGAGGCAATTCGTGCAGGGAATCCGGTGCATCGTGCGGCTGCGGGCGATCGCGTCGCGGATGGCACTCAACAAAGACCAGCCCAACAACAGTGCGAAGCCCCAAGCAAACGCCATGCCGAGCAGGCTCCAGAGCGGCTTGAGGGCTTCGAAGATTGCGTAAAGATAGGTAAACAAGATTTGTCTCCAACCCGTACCCCGATTTTAAGCACGGCCCGTTGCTGGTGTTACGCCACCAGCGTCAGGATGTTGCCGGCGCGATCGCGGAGGTGGGCGAGGGTGCCGCCCCAAGCTTGGGCGCGCGGCGGTTCGCAGAATTCCACGCCGCGATCGCTCAGGTGGCGGTAGGTGGCATCGAGGTCTGGGACGCTTAGTATGCCATGGCGTTCTTGAGGTCGGCGACGGGCAATTCGGGCATCAGCCCGGAGAATGTCGGGCTCATCGTTCGCTCCACCTCGGCAGTGCCGGTTACCAATGACTGAGTAGTACAAAAGAACTGTTATTGCGTCAAGCGATCGCCGCTCGGCTGACGGCAGTTGCGGTTCGATACGAGGGGTCGCAGCAGTTTGTCGGAACGGGATGCTCGCGAGCGATCGCGCGGTTTGCAGCATTACTCCGGAGCGGACTCGCGGTTCGCTATCCTGACTCGTACAATGCCGATATGGCAATTTCCGATATATCCGATATATCAATTAACCCGCAGGCGATCGCCGTGACTGCTACTTCCGATGCCAATCTGCACGATGACGCTTGGTTCGGCAGCTTGGACCTCAACTACGTTTGGCGCGACGGTGCGACGCAGGTGGCGCGATCGCGTCACCAGTCCCCGCTAAAGGTACAGCGCCCGTTTTACCCGGAGGGGCGGCAGATTTGCCACAGCTTAATCCTGCATACGGCTGGCGGGATTGTCGGCGGCGATCGCCTCACTCAAGCCCTGCACTTGCAGCCGGACGCGCGCGCGCTCGTAACGACGCCAGCGGCGACCAAGATTTATCGCAGCAACGGCCGACAGGCAACTCAGGCGATCGCGATCCACCTCGGTGCCGAAGCATGGCTGGATTGGTTGCCCCAAGAGGCGATCGCGTTCGATGGCGCTCGTTACCGCCAGGAGCTGCGCGTCGATCTCGCCCCCAGTGCGACCTGGCTCGGGTGGGACGTGACGCGCTTCGGGCGTAGCGCTCGGGGGGAACGGTTCCTCAGCGGCGAATGGCGATCGCGCGTGGAGGTGTGGCGGCAGGGCAAACCGCTGTGGATCGACCGCCAATATCTGCGCGGAGGGCGGGACATCGATCGCCTCAACGCGCTAGCCGGTCGCTCGGTCGTCGGGACGCTGGCGTGGTTTGGCGGGGCAACCGTCCAGGATTCGGTGGTGCGGGAGCTTGTTGCCGAGGCGCGATCGCTATGGCAGCCGCAGGGCGAGCTTGCCGAGGCGGGCGTGACGCGGGCGCGCGGTGACGGATTGTTGTGTCGCTATCGAGGTACGTCAACGACGGAGGCGAAGCGCTGGTTCGTCGGCGTGTGGGAGTTGTTGCGCCGGGAATTTGCAGGGCGATCGCCGGTTATGCCACGGGCGTGGCAGTGGTTTTAGTTTTAAGGGTTGGGCCTGCTGCCAGTTGCTCTTTCTGAACCAGCACTCGTCCTTACAGAACCACCCCCGCTCCACTGGAACAACGTGCTCGAGTTTTGCACTGCCACCTCGTCCGATGCGCTCCTCAATCCCTCGGTCGCCATGTTCGAGCTGCTTTGACAGTCAGCGCGCGAGCAGCAACTTATCCCAACCGTATAAACTTGCCAGAGCGCGGGACAATAGTCTCGTGTCAGAACCTAGAATATTTAGCTGCAGTCGCTCGGGCAGACGCCAACCGTGAAAGTTTTTGTATTCCATACTCCCGAACTTACTCCCGCCGACACCTTGCCCGATTGCGCAGTTGTCATTGACGTCCTGCGAGCAACCACGACGATCGCGGCTGCTCTGCATGCCGGGGCCGTCGACGTACGCGCCTTCAGTGACATCGACCGCTTGATGGCTGCCGGCGCCGAACTCGCCCCATCGCAACGCCTGCGACTAGGCGAGCGCGGTGGCAAACCCGTTGAAGGCTGCGACATGGGCAACTCGCCCCTCGACTGCACGCCGGACGCCGTCAGCGGCAAACACCTGTTTCTCAGTACCACCAATGGCACTCGCGCCCTAAAGCGTGTCGAACGCTCGCGTGCCGTCCTCACCGCCGCTCAGATTAACTACCAGGCAGCAGTCAATTACCTCCGCGATCGCCAGCCGGAGACCGTGTGGCTGGTAGGGTCCGGCTGGCAAGGTACCTATTCCCTAGAAGACACGGTATGCGCGGGGGCAATCGCCCGCGCGCTTGAGGCTAGTGCCGTCGGCAACGATGAGGTGCTCGGCGCGATCGCCCTGTACGACAGCTGGCGCGATCGCCTATCGGAGTTATTCCGCCACTCCAGTCACGGTCAGCGCCTGCTGCGCTTGGGTAACGCAGCTGATATCGATTACTGCGCCCAAAGTAACTGCTGCGACGTCTTGCCCATTCAGAAAGAACCGGGCGTGCTCGTTGCCCTGTAATTGCAAAACGATCGACTTCAAGCTAACGGCACTGACGTCGGTACTGCGCGATCGCGAATTCTCGAACGCGCGCGCAGTCGGTCTTGCCGCGATCGTTGCGCGGAAATGAGTTACACGCAATCCAGACCTTCGGTTGCTTAAACGAGCTGAGGCGATCGCGCAGCTCGGCTTTTACCAGCGCGACCCAATCGGTCGGCAGTGTATCGGCTGCGGGCGCCGATAGCACCACCACTGCTGCAACGACCTCCCCCCACTCGCGATCGGGAATCCCAACCACGCAAACATCGCGAATCTGCGGCACCGAGCGAATAACGGCTTCGATTTCTTCGGGGGTAACGTTCTCGCCACCCGTAACGATCTTGCGACTGCGGCGACCGACAATCACAAGTTGGCCATCATCGTCGACATACCCCACGTCGTCGGTCAAAAACTCGCGAGCAATCGCGTTGCCGGGCAGATATCCCCAACACAGCGACTCTGCCGCGATCGCGATCGTGCCTACTTGCAGAGGCGGCAGCAACTCCCCATCTGCTCCGCGAATCGTCACCCGCGCGTGGGGCAGCACGCATCCGCTGCTCGTACGACCGGCCAGGAAGTCCTCGGGTTTGAGCGTTGCAACTTGAGAAGCCGTTTCGGTCATTCCATAGGTTGGCGCGAGGCGAATTGATTCCGATCGCGCTGCTGCAAGTAACTCATTCCAGGCTGGAGCACCTCCGAGTAAGACCGTTCCGAACCCGGCCAACCACCGCGAGCCACCTGCCGCCATCAGCCGCTGTAGTTGCGTTGGCACCAGGGAGATGAAAAAGAGATCGCGCGCGATGTTGACTAGCTCCGGTTCGGCAATCAATGCACCTGTGTGCATATCAAAATGCAGCGATTTGTAAGATGCGATCGCTAGTTGCCCGCCAGCGTTCAGCACGCGCACAAACTGCATCAAACCACTGACGTGATAGAGGGGTAGCGTACAGAATGCACGGACCGGCCCGCCACCGAAGTACGTTTGAAAACCCTGCGCCGCTGCTGTTAGGGTCTGCCAATCGTGCAGTGCAAACCGCAGTTGTCCCGAAGAACCGCCCGTAGGAATGCCGATTGCGGGGAACGTTGCCAAAGGCGTTGGGACATTTGTCGCCAAAGACGGGCTGGGGACGCGATCGCCCTTGCGATAAATCCAGTTGGGGACAACCAACGCGATCGCTTGTTGCCACTCGGACTCGCGCCACTGGGGCGACCCCAGAAACACATTGCACCCGCGCTCGACCGACGCGATAAAAATGGCCAGCAACTGTACCGGATCGCTCTCGACGAGCAAAATGCGCTCCGACGCTCGCAGGCGATCGCGTTCCCGCTGTGCCACATCTAGCAGCCGCTCGGCACTGCCGCCAATCAACCAAGCGCGATCGCCCGCGCGCCATCGCGCTTGCAAGCTCGCCAAAGGCAACACCGTCACCTGCCGCTTCCCAACCCACTAGCCGCTCGATCGAACCACTCGGCAACCGGGGGATCGTCTGCGAACCAATGCCGCACTCCAAACCCGACTGCTCTCTGCGTTCCGGACACCGCACTCGCCAACCGCAACGCTGCCCGTCGCCCGACCTCGGTTTCGAATACAGACGAAAACACGGGCGCGATCGCGTTCTCTTGACAGAATCGCTCCACCTGAGTCGGCGACCCGGCGATCGCGGCCTTGACGACAAATTCCCCGCGCCACCCTGCATCCCAGCACGCTCGAAGCCGACCCAGCGTTGCAACCGACTCGTCCAACGCGATTGCCGTTAAGAACTGCTCGTCTAGTTGTTGCATTTCCTCCAGGCAATTGGGCGGTAGTGGCTGCTCGAAAAACTCTACATTCCCAGCGCGATCCGCGGCCGCCAACCACGCTCGGGCTGCTGCCACATCTAACCCGCCGTTGGCATCGAGTCGCAGGCATACTCCAGCTGGCAGTTCTTTACTGAGTTGCTCGAACAACACCAATTCATCTGAAATATCGCCTGCTCCCACCTTCCACTTAAACGTTCGCATGCCCATTCCCCAGCCGGTCTGCCAGGCTCTTAGAGCTGCTGCGCCCGCCGGCAGCAGGTAACTGTAGGTCGAGTTTGGCATGGCTACATCCAGAGTGCCCGACGCTGCTGTAAGTTCCGCGAGCGCAGAGTCGCATGCAAACTGACAGGACGGCAGCGCTGGGGGAATCAACGCGATTGCCGCCACATCCAACCTGTCGCCAACGCTGCGGCAAAACGCGATCGCCTCCGCCAGCGTTTCCGAACCGAACCGAGGCAGCGGTGCAATGTCGCCCCACCCGACGCGATCGCCATCGCTCAAGCGCACGATAATGCCCTCGCGGTGGAGCCAACGACCCTGGCTCGTCGCTAGCGGTTGTCGAAAGCGACGGCGGTACGGTCGGAATGCAAAGCGGAACATAGTCATCTAGTGCGGGCGACATTGGGCAACGTCCGCTTTTAACCCAAGTCTACTTACCCATTCCGAGCTGCTGTGCCTTCTGATAAACCTTACCCTCTGTCAATAACGACGGCGCGATCGCCACGTCGACTTGCTGCATATCCTTGAGGTTTTTAGCGCCCAGCGTACCCATGCTGGTTTTGAGCGAGCCGAGTAAATTGTGCGTGCCGTCGTCCAAACGCGCCGGACCTCGCAGAATCTCTTCCAGCGTGCCCGTGCTGCCTACCTGGATCCGCGTCCCGCGCGGCAAGATCGGGCTCGGCGTAGCCATACCCCAATGAAATCCGCGCCCCGGTGCTTCAGCCGCCCGTGCAAAGGGCGATCCGATCATCACCGCATCAGCACCGCAAGCAATGCATTTGCATATATCACCACCCGTTACCAAACCCCCATCGGCAATGACGGGGATGTAAACGCCCGTTGTATGAAAATGGTCGTCCCGCGCAGCCGCGCAATCGGCCACTGCCGTCGCCTGCGGTACGCCAACGCCAAGTACGCCGCGGGACGTACAAGCTGCTCCCGGTCCAATGCCGACCATCACGGCAGCGGCCCCTGCCTTCATCAAATCCATCGTCACTTCATAGGTCACGCAGTTACCTAATGCCACGGGCATGGGCATCTCTTGGCAGAACTCCGCTAGATCGAGAGGTGTCAGGCTGTCCGGAGCCAAGTGTGCCGTCGAAACTACCGTTGCCTGCACGAAGACCAAATCTGCCCCTGCAGCGGCGATCGCCTCGCCAAACCGCAATGCACCAGCCGGCGTAACGCTCACTGCTGCAATCCCGCACCGTTCTTTAATCTGCACGATGCGCTGCCGGATCAGCTCCGGGCGGACGGGCGCGGCATACAGTTCCTGCATCAGCGCAACGAACTTGGTCTTGCCGACAGACGCTATGCGCTCCAACACCCCACTTGGGTCTTCGTAACGAGTTTGAATACCTTCAAGATTGAGTACGCCCAACGCGCCCAAATCAGTCAGCCGCGCTGCCACGTCTGCATCAACAACGCTATCCATCGCGCTGGCAATAATCGGGATCTCGCGCTCGATCGCGCCAACCCGCCAGCGCGTATCGGCCAGACTCGGGTCGAGCGTCCGCCGTCCCGGAACGAGCGCGATCTCGTCAATTCCATAGGCCCGACGCGCTGCTTTTCCGCGCCCGATCTGAATGTTCGCTTGCTCGTTTGCGCTCATCCGTCCCGTCCCCAAAGCTATTTCTGCTAGACTATCAGATTATTCTAGTCGGCGGTCGGCGGCGACTGGCTAACGAGCGCGATCCTCGGAAACAACCCGCTCTCGTCGGGTCTAGGGCACCCAAATTGCCAGCCTGTTGAGTTGCAAACGCGCACTGACTTTAGCCGCAAGGGCAGGGAGCCACAGGGGGGCACAGTAAGAGAACCGGCCCCCGTATCTGCGGACCTAGCTGTTCTAGGCTGGATAAATTCGCAGGCGACGATTGGGTTCTTCGCCAAAGCTATCGGACTTCAGGCGATAGTGTTCGGCAAGTTCGTGCTGAAGCTTGCGTACCTTCGGCGATCGCGGCAGCAACTCCACCGGCTGTCCCTCGGGAATCACGATTTGCTCGACGGCCAGCCGTGCTTCCTCCAATGCTTCGAGCTCGTCATCGTCACCAGAGGATGCAAACAGCTGCATGTCCGGGACCACATCCACCGCATCATCGAGGTTCAACAACCGCTGCAACGCCCGTGTAATCTGCGGAATCGTGTTGGACTTTACTACGTGAATTGGTAATTGATGCGTTTTTGCCACCTGGCGCAATTTGGAATGGTTCTTGACCTGCGAACGCAGTGCCAATACTGCGTCAGCACCTTCCAAATCTTTCGTTAAGGCGATCGGCAGCTTCATGACCTCAAGAACTTGTTCGAGCTGACTGCGACCGATGCCGTAGGGATAAACGTACACCGGCCAGTCCTCGCCATTTGGACCTGGCGTCCGCACCTTCTCGCCGCTGGTGTTTGGCTCAACCTGCTGCCAAGACTGGTCTAAGAGGCGGTCGAAGTCTCCGCGCTCGCCCCGTGTCGAGGACATCGGAATCGGGCTCATGCGTCCCGACGCCCGCCACCCTTTCTGACGCGTTAATGACTCTACCTTGGTGCTCGCTCCTGCCGCTGCCATCATTGAAGGCTCTGGCTTTTCGTAAGTCACGCTGAAGCGCCCGTCAGCATCGGTCGAGCGAATCTGCTGTTCGGGGTTGGTGCCGCGTAACAGCCGGTCGATCGTATCGGCAACATCCTCGTGAACTACCCAGCGTTGGCGCTCGAACATCTCCACTGCGATCGCGAAGGTGGGTGGAGCCTTGCGCTCCAGCACGGTCTTTTGGGAGCCGCGCCGCCGCGCCTCGTCGTCTCCAAGCGTTACGGCTTGAATGCCGCCTACGAGATCCGACAGCGTCGGATTCTTGATCAGGTTTTCCAGGCGGTTGCCGTGCGCCGTGCCCACGAGTTGTACGCCGCGCTCCGCGATCGTACGGGCAGCAAGAGCCTCCAGCTCCGTGCCGATCTCGTCGATCACCACAACCTCTGGCATGTGGTTCTCCACGGCTTCGATCATGACTTTATGCTGCAGTTCCGGGCGCGCCACCTGCATTCGTCGCGCCCGACCGATCGCGGGGTGCGGAATGTCGCCGTCGCCGGCGATTTCATTGGACGTATCGACGACGACCACGCGCTTGCCACAATCGTCGGCCAACACGCGGGCAATTTCTCGCAGGGCTGTGGTCTTTCCCACGCCCGGACGGCCGAGGAGCAGAATCGACTGCCCGCGCTGCACGAGGTCGTCGATCATGTTAATCGTGCCAAAAACTGCCCGTCCGATACGACAGGTCAACCCAATCGCATCGCCGTCGCGGTTGCGAATGGCACTGATGCGGTGCAACGTCCGCTCGATGCCCGCGCGATTATCGCTACTAAACGTCCCGACGCGATCGCAGCAATATTGAAGCTCCTCACGCGTGACGCAGTCCTCGCTAATATATTCCGAGCGATCGCGATAGCGTGCCTCCGGTCGGCGGCCCAAGTCGAGTACTACCTCGACCAAATTGTCGCGCCGCTCGGGACAGTCGAGCGCTGCTCGCAGTGCTGGTGGAAAAACTGCGAGCAGGGTATCGAGATCGTCAGTCGTCTGTCGGCGCTGGGAGGCAGACGCCGTTGATGGGGGCACCGAACGCGCTGGAGCGAACTGAACGGGATCGGATGTGACCATTTGCTGAGTAAACCTAGCGGCAGATCGACGAAACAGCATCGGAACCTACTGTAATGGGAACAGCTACAGACAGTTGTGCAGTAAGCGCGCGCGCGCGCGCGACTGCTTGCCACAACAGCAACGGCTTGTCTTCAAGCTGCGCTGGCGGCATCCCTGGGTATATTGCTAAAAGGCGGTGGTTGCTAGCTTCTAACGCGTCGAGTACCGGCACCATCACCGAGCGCGCGTAGCTTCCATACGCTACTCCTGCTATAAAATTCCCCGACTGCGTCGGGCCCAGCAACCCAGCTGCATCCAGTTTCGGTACCGTATGCTGATTAGTGCCGCCAGCTGGCTGGACATAACCTGGCAACTGTGCTGCCAACACCTCCTGAGCCAGCCGCACGGCTGCCCGCGTCGCACCCGCTCCCAAATCGCCACTCATCGGTCGCCCATCTGTCTGCCAAAGTAGCGGGCAGGGAAGTGGCTCGATCGCCTCGGCAAGTCCCCGCAAGTAATCAGTCAAACTGGGTCCGTCCTGGCAGCTAATTGCCAGCAGCTTGAGGCGCGCCACCAGCGGTGCAAGTGAGTCCCACAACCTGAGGAACTCGAGTTTGCGACCAACCTGGGTATGAATTTCGATGGCGTCTATGTCAAGACGCTCGAGCTGTTGTGCGGCTTCAGCGGGAGAAAGTTGCTTTGACTGAGTTGCAATCGATTGCTGCGGGCATACCGGCAGACAGCGTCCGCAACCATAACAGCGATCGGCAATCACCCCCGCCATCTCATCCCAGCGTATGGCCCCTGCCGGACATACGGTTTCGCACGGACGCGAACAATCTTGCGGACATTGCGCCGAATCGAATTCAGCCTTACGAAAATGCGGATCGTCACCGTCATTGATGCTCACCATCAACCAGGGCACCCCTGGATTGAAGCCGCGCTGCTCGGCTTGTCGCCTCAAACACCGTGCAGCCGACAAACCACCGCGGGCAGCTGCCACCACAGCTGGATCGGCAGCAACATCAATGCAGTCAGCCCCTGCTAGCGCGTAAGCCAAACTCATGCTGCGAACAGCAGGTAAATACTGATAGCTTGCTCCGCAAATCAGTTTGAACCAGCGACCAGTCTGCAGTGACTGTAACGGATAGCGCAGATGACTCACTCCGGCATCTCGAAACATAGCAACGGATGGTGGTGCCATTGCTCCAGATCGACCTGCTCAATTCTCGTGCGAGCAGATGCCGCGGAGCAAGCACTCATGAAACACTAAATATAGTGCTTGCTATCCTGATAGTACCTAGATATGCACCGCCTGAGAGCTACGATCGTGAAACTTTACGCCTTAACAGGTTTCCTTTTGGAGAGTACTCCCTCTCATCTACCCTATCAGCTCGCACCGAGGCAAGCTGTGCCTGTTGTTTTTTCGCCATAGAGATCGAACTCTGCGGAATTGCTCGCTGCTTCGGTCTAGTCCTAGAGATTTATGCGGATGACACTCTGCACAGCGGTAATTTCCGCAACTGCCCCTGCTAGTGTAAGAGGAATGTTATGAGGCGGCAGTATCTGCCAGCGGCTGCCAGCGAAAGTAGCGCGAACCGCCCATTTCCAAGACGACCTTGATAAGCGGCTCGGACTCAGTCAGTCTAACTATATATTCGCGCTCTTGCTGCGAGAGAACATAGCCTTCAATTACCCACAAAACCAAACCCTTTGCCCAGGAAGGCAGCGCTTCAATCTGGTAGCCAGCAATCGGCGGGACGAAGTAAATATCGCCAACTGCTGCTTCCCGGGCAATGTTTTTCTTCCCCAAATGTGGCGGGCGAACTCCGTGAGTTCCGGTCAGGTACGAAGCGAGATCCCCCAACCCTCGAGCGCTCAGCGACAGGCTGACATAACCCTGGGCGCGCAAACGACGTTGATAGCGTCCTTCGAACCCCCCTTCCAAGGGAGCATAAATCGCAAGAGCATTGGCGCGCTCCAAGTCGCGGATGAAGCCTTTTCCACTTGTCAACAATGGCATGCTAATCCTCGACCACTAGGCTTTTTGAACGATTCGGTTATTATATGTTGGTCCTGAGCACACAAGCAATGTGCCTGCAGTCGGTCGCAGGGCAAACGCATACTCAGAATTTCGGCTCAATATTTGCAATAAGCACGGTTAAAACTGGGTTTGTTGAGAAGGGGAGTGCTGAGTTACAGCACTCCAAATCGCTGAAACCCCAACCTGCCGTAAAGCCAATGCTTGGTATGCGCTTGCCCTGCCTCAATACACCTCTAGCTTGACATTGCTCAACATGTTTTGCTATGCTCGATAACTGTGGCTGTACAGGGGACAGATACCTACTCCATTGCTTGCGTTTCAACGTTCGCTTGCGATAGGTACTGGTAGGGTAATAGTTAATTTGGCTTGCCCCCTTTGCTCTCAAGCGGTTATCGCAAATGCGGATACTGGGAGGCTACACCCCTCTCAAGTCCCTGCGAACCAACAGGAATCGCTGCGCGGAAGGACAACGGTCAGAAGTTGCATGCGGAATGAGTCGATGGTTGTTTACTAAGGCAACGTACGACTTTTTTCTGTTGTCGTAAAATAGGCTGCTTCCACGTAAAAGGATCTGGGGGCGACGGTCGCCCGAACAGACGAACCATAGGAGGATGCATCGTGTCCGTTGGAATTCTCGGGCAAAAGCTAGGCATGACCCAGTACTTCGATATGGAGGAAGGGATCGCCATCCCCGTTACGGTTGTTCAAGCAGGACCGTGCACGGTGACACAAGTCAAAACTCAACAGACGGATGGCTATGCCGCGGTCCAGGTTGGGTTTGGAGGAATTGCGGAGAAAAACCTAACCAAGCCTCAACTCGGTCACCTTTCCAAGTCCGATGCTCCACCCTTACGTCATCTTCGCGAGTATCGCCTTGAAAGTCCTGACGATTTCGATCTCGGCAACCAGTTAACAGTCGAGATTTTTGAATCCGGTCAACTCGTTGATGTAACGGGCAAGAGCATCGGTCGTGGATTCGCAGGTTATCAGCGCCGCCACAACTTCCGCCGAGGTCAGATGACGCATGGTTGTAAAAACCACCGTCGACCCGGTTCGATTGGTGCAGGTACGACTCCTGGACGTGTTTATCCTGGCACCCGTATGGCGGGTCGCTTGGGCGGTAAAACCGCGACCGTACGGAAGTTACAGGTAGTGAGCGTGGATGCAGAACGTAATGTGCTTCTGATTAAAGGTTCGGTGCCAGGTAAGCCTGGTGCACTGTTGAGCATTGCCCCAAGCCGGATCGTTGGTAAGTAGAGGTATCGGGATCTGGCACTTTTAGCAAAGTACCGGCAGGAAGTAGAGGATGACTAGTTGCACGGTTAAGAACTGGGAAGGTGAAGCAGTTGGCGAGGCCACCATCGAGCTAAGAGTCGCGCGTGAGGAGAACGTCAAGCATCTTCTACACCGTGCGGTTGTTCGTCAGCAGACGAATGCTCGACAAGGTAACGCTTCAACTAAGACGCGGGCCGAGGTGCGCGGCGGCGGGCGCAAGCCTTGGCGACAGAAGGGGACCGGACGTGCTCGAGCCGGATCGATTCGTTCGCCACTCTGGCGTGGTGGTGGCGTTATCTTCGGACCGCGCCCGCGCGACTTCGAGGTGCGGATGAATCGTAAGGAACGCCGTTTGGCGCTGCGGACAGCTGTCATGAACCGCATGGAAACCGCAATTGTGGTCGAAAATTTTGCAGAGCAGTTCCCACGCCCGAAAACTGCTGACATGGTTGCAGCTTTGGGGCGTTGGGGTGTGACAGATAAAGACAAGGTACTGCTCGTTTTGACTGACATGTCAGACAATGTTTTCTTGTCGGCACGCAACATTTCAAATCTCAAGATGCTCCGTGCTGACAGCTTGAATGTTCTCGACCTGATGACCTACAACCGGTTAGTAACAACTCCAGCAGCTCTTAAGGAGATTCAGGAGGTGTATGGTGCCTGATTACAACCCGCGCGACCTCATCGACCTTGTCCACCGTCCAATCGTGACCGAGAAGGCAACACTTCTTCTTGAGGAGAACAAGTACGTTTTCGACGTTACAAAGCGAGCAACGAAACCACAAGTCAAAGCTGCGATCGAGTTACTTTTTGACGTAAAGGTGACCAAGGTAAATCTCCTTCGCCAGCCCCCCAAGCGCCGCCGGGTCGGTCGATTCATCGGTTATAAGTCGCAGTACAAGCGGGCAATCGTGACCCTAGCGGAAGGGGACACGATCGTTCTCTTCCCTGACGTATAGAGCATTCGAGCTTCCCAATCTCCCGGCAGGCAAGGCACCTATTCAGGCAAAACCATGGCTATTCGTTCGTTCCGACCTTTGACTCCCGGTACTCGCCAAGCAATGGTCTCGGAGTTCTCCGAGCTTACACGTCGCGAGCCAGAGAAGTCCTTAACAAAGGGGTTCCACCGCAAGAAAGGGCGTAACAACCGCGGTGTGATCACCAGTCGCCGCCGCGGCGGGGGTCATAAGCGTCTGTATCGGATCGTTGACTTCCGACGCGACAAGGTTGGCATTCCTGCTGAGGTTATGGCAATTGAGTACGACCCTAATCGTAATGCGCGCATCGCTTTGCTGCAGTACCAAGACGGCGAAAAGCGTTATATCCTCTGTCCGGAGGGCTTGAGTGTCGGCACGACAGTAACTGCCGGTGATGATGCACCGTTCGAGATAGGAAATGCAATGCCTCTCAGTCGGGTACCCCTCGGTACCGACGTCCACAACATCGAGCTGATCGCAGGGCGTGGCGGTCAGATCGTCCGGTCCGCTGGAACGGCATCACAGGTCGTTGCTCGTGAGAAGGGCTACGTTACCTTACGCTTGCCATCCAGTGAGATGCGGATGGTTCGCCAAGAATGCACTGCAACGATCGGTCGTGTTGGCAACGCTGAGTTTCGCAACCTCAAACTTGGTAAAGCCGGTCGTTCTCGCCATCGCGGACGTCGGCCTGCTGTTCGCGGTAGTGCGATGAATCCCTGCGACCACCCACATGGTGGTGGAGAAGGGCGCGCGCCCATCGGTCGGAGCGGTCCGGTGTCCCCTTGGGGGAAACCCGCAATTGGTGGCAAAACCCGCAAACCACGAAAGCCCAGCAGTAAGCTAATCGTGCGTCGTCGCAAGAAGAAGCGTTAGAAGCTTTTAATAATCTGCTGACCAATTTCTTGGAGAGGGACATATAGGAAATGAGTCGATCGTTAAAAAAAGGACCATTCGTTGACGACAAGTTGTTGCGCAAGATTGAAAAGCTGAATGCTCGCAACGAGAAGCAAGTGATCAAGACTTGGTCGCGAGCATCGACGATTATCCCGCCGATGGTCGGTCATACTCTCGCGGTACACAACGGGCGGCAACACGTGCCAGTTTTTGTCAGCGATCAAATGGTCGGACACAAGCTTGGAGAGTTTGCTCCTACCCGCACTTTTCGCAGCCATGCCAAAAGTGACAAGAAGTCCCGCCGTTAAAGGCTCTTGTCTGCAGCGGTTCTACCACGAGGTTCCATAACAGTTATGGTTACGGCAATTATCGATACAGCAGAAGAAGTGAAGGCCATCGCGCGCTACATCCGCATGTCGCCTCATAAGGTCCGGCGAGTGCTCGACCAAATTCGCGGTCGCTCCTACCGTGAAGCTCTTGTCGTTTTGGAATTTATGCCCTACCGTGCCTGTGAACCCGTCCTCAAGGTACTGAGATCGGCCGTGGCAAACGCCGAGCATAACAACGGTCTCGACCCAGCCAACCTCATAGTTAGCAACGCATTTGCAGATGCGGGGCCCGCTCTGAAACGTTACCGTCCCCGAGCTCAGGGACGTGCTTACCAGATTCGCAAACCAACGTGCCACATTACTGTTGCCGTTGCACCGCTCGTCGAAGACGCATAAGTCCTTCATCCGATACCAAGACATGGGACAGAAGATCCATCCAACCGGTTTCCGCCTCGGCATTACTAAGGAACATCAGTCCTGCTGGTATGCCGACTCAAAACGCTATCCCGACCTCCTGCAGGAAGATCGCAAAATCCGCAGTTATGTTGTCGACAACCTTAACAACGCTGGTATCTCGTCGATCCGTATCGAGCGGAAAGCCGACCAGATCGACCTTGAGATTCATACAGCGCGACCGGGAGTCGTTGTTGGGCGCGGTGGTAGTGGTATTGAAACACTCCGTATTGGGTTGCAGCAGCTGCTTGGTGGAAGCCGACAAATCCGCATCAATGTTGTGGAGGTTGCCCGCGTTGACGCTGATGCTGCCTTGATTGGCGAGTACATTGCCCAGCAGCTCGAACGACGGGTTTCGTTCCGGCGCGTCGTTCGTCAGGCTTTGCAACGTGCACAGCGGGCTGAGGTCAAGGGTATCAAGATTCAGATTGGCGGTCGTCTAAACGGTGCGGAAATTGCGCGAACGGAATGGACGCGCGAAGGACGCGTACCATTGCATACGCTACGAGCTGATATCGACTACGCCTACCGGACGGCGCGAACGATCTACGGCATTCTCGGTATCAAGATCTGGGTGTTTAAGGGCGAGATCATTCCTGGTGCCGATGGACCGCCTCCCCCTCCCCCCGCACCACGTCGTCAGCGTCGCCGCCAGTTTGAAGATCGCTCCGGCGAGTAGCGAGTTTTACGCGTATAGGTAGCCCGTCAATACTCTCGCTGTTTGTTGCTTCCTCAATACCTACCAGTAACGCCGATCGCCTATCCGGTAACGGACAATGCTTAGCCCAAAACGTACTAAATTTCGCAAACAACACCGCGGTCGCATGAGGGGTCTTGCCCAACGCGGAAATTCAATTGAATTCGGTGATTTTGCCTTACAGGCAATCGAGCCGTCGTGGATTACATCACGTCAAATTGAAGCCGCGCGTCGGGCAATGAACCGATACATCAAGCGCGGTGGGAAGATATGGATACGAATTTTTCCGGACAAGCCCATTACCATGCGCCCTGCTGAGACGCGCATGGGCTCGGGTAAGGGGAACCCTGAGTTTTGGGTAGCTGTTGTCAAACCCGGACGCGTCATGTTCGAGATTGCTGGTGTCGGCGAGGATGTCGCTCGCGAAGCCATGCGGCTAGCCGCTCAAAAGCTTCCGATCAAAACAAAGTTCCTCGTTCGCGAGCACCAGGAGGTCTAGATGGCGTTTCCCAATATTGCTGAGGTCCGCGAGTGGGACGATGCGGCGATTGCCCAGGCTATCGTCGATATCAAACGCCAGCTTTTCCAGCTGCGCTTGGAGCAAGCGAAGGGCGAGTTGGAACAGCCCCACCAGTTCAAGCACGCACGTCACCGTCTCGCGCAGCTCTTGACAGTCGAGCACGAGCGCCAGCTCGCCCAAGCTGCAACTGGCTCTGAAGCGGAGGTTGGTACCGACGGAGCACCCGAGTCAGTCACGACCGTTGGCGAGACTACATCACCTACCGAGGAGGAGTAAATCGAATGCCTGCCAAGGAACGCGTGGGAGTCGTCGTAAGCAACAAAATGCATAAGACCATTGTTGTTGCTGTTGAAAGCCGGTCTCCCAGCCCGAAATATAAGAAAACGATGGTGCGGACCAAGCGCTACAAGGTTCACGACGAGGAAAACCGCTGCAAGGAAGGCGATCGCGTGCGCATTCGCGAAACTCGTCCGCTCAGCCGCACCAAGCGCTGGACCCTTGCCGAGGTTCTAGAGGGAACGTCACGCGCCGTAACAGCGCCCCAAGTCATTACGGAGCTCGAGCCAGAGGTACTTGTGGCAGCTGGCGAAGCTTCGGTCAGTGAGGCTGCGAGTTCTGACGCTGCTGAACCCGCTGAGTCCGTAACACCTGAAGCTCCCGCAGCTGCAGATGTATCTCCTGCCGAAGACGTGCAAGTTCTCGAAACTGGAGAGGAAGAGGCATCTGAAGGGTTGGAAACCACTCCAGACTCTGAGTGCCAGTCAGCTGCAGAAGTGACCGAGACCAACACGTCGGTTGATGCTTCCGGCGGAGAGACTGTCTCATCCGGGGTAACTGCTGGAGATACCCACCAAGAGGCTTCAGACAGTGAAGAAGAGGGGTCACCGGTCGAACCTTAACCGGCATATTTCCTAAATTGCAGTCCTGACTCGATTACGAGCGAGGAGCTCAGACGTGATTCAGCAAGAAACGATTCTTAATGTGGCAGATAATAGCGGCGCACGCAAAATCATGTGCTTGCGAGTAATGCGTGCTGGGAATTGTGCCTACGCTCGCATTGGTGACGAGATCGTGGCTGTGGTCAAAGAGGCGTTGCCGAATATGGTCGTCAAGAAGTCTGACATCGTCCGTGCTGTGGTCGTGCGCACTCGCTATCCACAGAAACGAGCGAGCGGCATGACTATTCGCTTCGACGACAATGCTGCCGTAATCGTCAATACCGAAGGCAACCCCCGCGGAACGCGCGTCTTCGGTCCAGTTGCACGCGAGCTTCGCGACAAGAATTACACCAAGATTGTTTCGCTGGCTCCGGAGGTGCTTTGATGGCTAGAAACTTTCAGCAAGCAACTCGAGCAGTAAATTCCCAGGTGCGCCACAAAATGCATGTCAAGAAAGGCGACACTGTACAGGTTATCTCGGGCCGCGACAAGGGCAAAGTTGGCGAGGTACAACGCGTACTGCCTAAGGAAAACCGCATTGTCGTTGAAGGTGTGAACGTGCGGACCAAGCACGTCAAACCTCGCCAGGAAGGGGAAAAAGGCAGAATTGAAACTTTCGAGGCCCCGATCCACAGTTCCAACGTCATGCTTTATTCCAAGAAAGAGTCCGTTGCCAGCCGCGTCGGCCATACCTTTACCGAGGACGGTCGTAAGGTACGCGTGCTCAAGAAAACCGGTGAAATCATCGACTGAATCAGTGCGATGCGATCGCTTACAGCTTCTGCCGTTGGCGCTCGCTATGTTCGTGCTTTCTGACCCAGCCCAGAGAGCTTTCTGCAACAGACCATGACACAGCGACTTAAGACACTTTACAGCGAAACAATCGCGCCCAAACTCAAAGAGCAGTTTGGGTACACTAACCTCCACCAGATCCCCAAGGTCCAAAAGATTGTTATCAATCGGGGGTTGGGAGAAGCCCATCAGAACGCGCGGGCGCTCGAAGCAACTCTTCAGGAGCTAGCTAAAATTACCGGTCAACGTCCGGTAGTAACCCGCGCGAAAAAGGCAATTGCAGGATTCAAAATCCGCGAGGGCATGCCGGTCGGAGCAATGGTAACTTTACGATCCGAGCGCATGTATGCCTTTCTCGACCGGCTGATTAGCATTTCGTTGCCGCGCATTCGTGACTTTCGCGGGATCAGTCCAAAGAGCTTTGACGGACGCGGCAATTACAACCTTGGCGTGCGCGAGCAGTTGATGTTTCCCGAGATCGATTACGACAGCATCGACCGAATTCGGGGAATGGACATCACGATCGTAACGACCGCTAAGACCGATGAGGAGGCACGCGCGCTCCTGCGTGGGATGGGCATGCCCTTCCGCGACAGTTAGACACGGGTAAGGAACAGAGGCAAGGATGGCATCTACAGACACGATCGCCGATATGCTGACGCGGATCCGCAATGCGTGCTTGGTCCAGCACGAGACAACCATCGTGCCTTCGACCAAGATGAATCGCAATATCGTCCGCGTTCTCGCAAGTGAAGGCTTTATTGCCGGATACCGCGAAACCGGCGAAGGGATTCGGAAGCATATCGAAATCGCGCTCAAGTACAAGGGGCGCGAACGCCGACCGCTGATTCGCAACCTCAGTCGCGTCAGTCGTCCTGGATTAAGAATTTATCGCAACCGCAAGGAACTGCCGCGCGTACTCGGCGGAATTGGCATCGCGATCGTTTCTACTTCCAGTGGCATCATGACCGACCGCGAAGCTCGCAAGCGAGGGATTGGCGGCGAGATTCTTTGTTACGTTTGGTAAGCCGCGTTCGGAAAATCTTGGAGAGTTTCAGCATCACTAAGGAGTCGCAGAGCCATGTCACGGATTGGTAAGCGTCCAATTCCCATACCGGCAAAAGTCAGCGTTGCACTTGACGGGCAGCAGGTGAAGGTCAAAGGACCCAAGGGCGAGCTGGCGCGCATTTTGCCCGCACCAATCGCGATTGCGCAAACTGATGGTCAGCTACATGTGACTCGCGTCGATGAGTCGCGTACTGCCCGCCAACTGCACGGATTGTGCCGAACCCTAGTTGCCAACATGGTTGAAGGCGTCTCTCAAGGCTTCACACGCAAGCTGGAACTTCAGGGTGTCGGTTACCGCGCAGCCGTGCAAGGTCGAAATCTCGTATTGAACGTCGGCTATAGCCACCCGGTTGAAATCGTACCGCCCGAAGGCATCAGCGTCGCGGTCGAGAAGAACGTCAGCATCACTCTAACCGGCATCGATAAGGAAATTCTCGGCAACCTTGCTGCCCGCGTCCGTGCCGTCCGTCCTCCAGAACCCTACAAAGGCAAGGGCATTCGCTACGAAGGCGAACGCGTTCGTCGGAAGGCTGGTAAGTCGGGTAAGAAGTAATCGCTACAGTAGTTTTTGTCGCGCTACCAGACATCGCGAGTCGTAACCTGTCATGAAGCTCACCCGCAAGCAATCGATCCAACGCCGTCACCGCCGCATCCGGCGGCGGCTTGTCGGCACCACCGAGCGACCGCGTCTTGCGGTATTTCGCTCCAATCAGCATATTTATGCGCAAGTGATCGATGACGATCGCCAGCATACTCTTGCTGCTGCCTCGACTCTCGACCCAGATCTGCGAGATCGACTCGGCTCCGGTGCTAGCTGCACGGCAGCCGCGGCAGTTGGCAAGCTGGTTGCCGAGCGCGCGTTGCAGAAGGGCGTACAGCAGGTTGTTTTCGACCGCGGTGGTTTCATCTATCACGGTCGGGTTCGTACTTTGGCGGAAGCAGCCCGCGAAGCCGGCTTGAAGTTTTAAGTAGTAGACGTCACGCAAGCGACAACGCAATGTATTTGAAGCCATAGCGGGCGTGTCGCACGAGCAATTTGTAGAGGCAGAAAGATGGCTAAGCGGAACAAAGGTAACCGGGAACGGCGAGAAGAATCTAACTTACAGGAGCGCGTCATCCAGATCCGGCGCGTCAGCAAAGTTGTTAAAGGCGGGAAGAAGCTAAGCTTCCGCGCGATTGTTGTCGTAGGGGACGAGCGGGGTCAAGTCGGCGTAGGTGTCGGGAAAGCTAGCGACGTCATTGGTGCCGTACGCAAAGGCGTTGCCGATGGCAAGAAGCACATGATCGGTGTTCCGCTGACCAAGTCCAACTCGATTGCTCATCGAACGACCGGTGCAGCTGGCGGAGCTACGGTGTTAATGCGCCCTGCTGCGCCCGGTACGGGCGTAATTGCGGGTGGAGCCGTCCGCACCGTACTGGAGTTGGCGGGTGTCAAAAATGTACTAGCCAAGCAACTTGGTTCGAGCAGTCCGCTCAACAATGCCCGAGCGGCGATCGATGCGCTGTCTATGTTACGGACGTTCTCATCCGTAGCTCGAGAGCGCGAGATCCCGCTCGAGCAGGTTTACGCTTAGCCCCTACCATGCTAATCCGGCGTCGATCGTTACACGGCTGCGCCACATAAGAATGCACTCAAAGGAATCATCTGTGGAACTGCACGAACTTTCTCCTAAGCCAGGTTCAAAGCGTCGCCAACGGCGGGTCGGACGCGGTATCGCAGCCGGTCAGGGCGCGAGCTGCGGTAAAGGTATGCGCGGTCAAAAGTCTCGATCGGGTCCGGGACCGCGACGCGGTTTTGAAGGCGGTCAGATTCCCCTCTATCGTCGGATTCCGAAGCTCAAACATTTTACGCTTGTCAATCCGCGTGGCTACACTACCATTAATGTTTCGCAGCTAGCTGTCTTCCAACCGCACAGCGAAGTTACGCTACACGCCATATTGGACATTGGATTGAGTAACAGCAATCGCGGTCCGCTCAAGATTTTGGGTGACGGCGATTTATCCGTGCCACTTTTTGTGAAGGCGGCTGCCTTCACAAAAAGTGCTCGCGTGAAGATTGAGGCTGCAGGTGGAACCTGCGAAGAAGTTTAACTAACGACGTCCGCCGCCGTTCGGATTTCGATCGCGCTGTTGTTAGCTCGAATAAGAAAGAGGTAATACTGATGGTTGTCAACCGCGAACGCACGCCAAATGCTCGAGAGACATTTATCCAGATGGCTCAGGCAGCAGGGTTGCGGAGCAGGATTTTGGTGACTGTCGGGTTGATTTTACTCGTGCGTCTGGGCGTCCGCATTCCCGTTCCCGGCATCGATCGCGTTAGCTTTGCTGCAGATATTCAGAACAGCCCAGTCTCGGGCTTGTTTAATTTTTTGTCAGGTGGCGGTTTATCGGCTTTGGGCATCTTTGCATTGGGGATCTTGCCTTTTATCAATGCCTCGATCATTATGCAGCTCTTGGCAGCTGCATTACCGTCTCTGGAAAACTTGCAAAAAAACGAAGGTGAGGCAGGACGGCGCAAAATCTCTCAAATCACGCGTTACGTAGCCCTCGCATCAGCAATTGTCAACAGTATTGGTCTTGCATTCTGGGCTCAAAACTATGCCTATGACCCGGGATTTTGGTTTATTTTCAAGACCGTTTTGGCACTAACTGCTGGCTCTATGTTTGTGGTCTGGATTTCAGAGCTGATTAGCGAGCGCGGGATTGGAAATGGAGCTTCTCTTCTGATCTTTGTCAACATTGTAGCGGTGTTGCCGCGCACCCTTGGTAATACTATCGAGTTTGCCCAAACTGGCGGAAGAGAGGCAGTTGCGCAAGTTATTGTATTACTTCTAGTTTTCCTGGTGATGATCGTCGGTATTGTTTTTGTCCAAGAAGGTACGCGTCGGATTCCGATTATTTCTGCCCGGCGCCAGGTTGGCAAGCGTCTTTATCGCGAGCGCACTAGTTACCTCCCTTTGCGGGTCAATCAAGGTGGCGTGCTTCCGATTATCTTCGCGTCAACAGTGTTGATTCTGCCCGCGTCTTTGGCTCAGTTCACCGAACAACCCGAAGGTGCAACAGGGCTTGTTGCTAGCATCAATCGCGTATTAGTAATCGTTAGCAATTACCTCAATCCGGGAGGGTTTGCTCCATGGCTCTACGTGCTGGTTTACTTACTTCTCATACTCTTCTTCAGCTATTTCTATGCCTCGCTGATCGTTAACCCAGTGGACATGTCACAAAACCTCAAGAAGATGGGGGCAAGTATTCCCGGTATTCGCCCTGGAAAGGCAACGAGCGACTATTTAGAGCGCGTCATCAATCGCCTAACTCTGCTGGGAGCAATTTTCTTAGGACTAGTTGCAACCGTTCCTACTGCTGTTGAAAGTGCGACGGGCGTCACTACCTTTCAAGGTTTGGGAGCAACTTCTCTGCTGATCCTGGTTGGTGTTGCGATCGAAACTGCGAAGCAGATTCAGAGTAGTGTTATTTCCCAACGCTATGAAGGGATGGTCAAGCGCTAAGATTGCAACCTAGGAAGATTTGAGAACGGAGCTTGAATATGAGCAATGAAACGGTGCCTGCCGATATCCGAATAATCTTTCTAGGGCCGCCGGGCGCCGGTAAGGGAACTCAAGCGCAATTGCTAGCTGTATGGCTACAAATTATTCATATTTCAACAGGGGAAATTCTACGGGACGCGATCGCTGCGGCGACTCACTTGGGTCAAAAGGCGCAGCATTACGTTGAGGCCGGCGAGCTTGTCCCCGATGAATTACTTGCCGGATTGGTTCGCGAGCGTGTTGCCATGCCCGATGCTCGAGGAGGTTGGATTCTTGACGGATACCCACGCACTGAGGACCAGGCCAAATTCCTAGATCGACTGCTAGACGAGCTCGATCAAACGTGTAATTTTATCATCAATTTGGACGTTCCCGATACCAAACTGTGCGAGCGTTTGCTGGCTCGGGGGCGCCGGGATGATACTCCGGAAACTGTTGCCCGCCGCTTACAGGTGTATCGGGATCGAACAGCGGGGTTAATCGATTTCTACTGTTCTCGAGCGTCCTTCCATACCCTAGACGGCAACCGCTCTCCAAAGGATGTCAACGAAGCTCTTAAGGAGTTAGTGATGCGCAACTAGAGTGGAGCGTTACCTGACATAGCGGTCGGCAATGCCGACATCGAAAGGGTTTTGCTAGACTCAAAACAACGAACTAGTTTGCAATGGCGAGTGCGGCGAGGCGAGTGGATCTTGAGCGCGCTCGTTTCTGGTGATTTTTAGGAGGCGATTTCTTTTGTCCAAACAGGATCTCATTGAAATGGAAGGTACGGTTACAGAATCTTTGCCAAATGCCATGTTTCGGGTCGATTTGGAAAACGGGTTCAATGTCCTTGCCCACATCTCCGGCAAGATCCGGCGCAACTACATAAAGATACTGCCCGGCGATCGCGTCAAGGTCGAGCTAACTCCATATGACTTGACCAAAGGCCGGATCACCTATCGCCTGCGCAAGAAGTAAGCACAGGTTGCCATTCCTCAATCCTTGACATTGACTCGGTCATATTGGTAATATGAGAGGCTTGTAGAGTCGCTTGAGTACAAATTATGAAAGTGCGCCCTTCAGTGCGCCGCATGTGTGACAAGTGTCGGGTAATCCGACGTCGCGGTCGGGTGATGGTAATTTGCCAAAATCCAAAGCACAAGCAGCGCCAGGGATAGAGTTCTTTTTGGCAACTGCACAAAGTAAAGAGAAAATCGGTCGGGAGAAAATTCAGACGTGGCACGAATCTCTGGCGTCGATCTACCGCGAGACAAGCGGGTCGAGATCGGACTTACTTACATCTATGGCATTGGATTGGCACGTTCTCAGGAGATCTTGGACGCAACGGATATCAATCCGGACACGCGGGTCAAAGATTTGGCTGACGAGGAGGTGATCGCGCTCCGTGCCTTTGTCGAGAAAAACTACCAGGTTGAGGGCGACTTGCGGCGATGGGAAGGCATGAGTATCAAGCGCCTTGCCGACATCGGGACTTACCGCGGTCGTCGTCATCGAGCTGGGCTACCAGTGCGCGGCCAGCGCACGCGAACGAACGCTCGCACGCGGCGCGGTCGCCGCACAACGGTTGCTGGCAAGAAGAAGCCGCCGGGTAAGAAATAAAGCTTTCCCGCTTTAACAATTAAACGCAGTAGAGTTTTTGGCAGTCGAAAAACATGGCTCGCACGACGAAGAAGGGTGGAGCGAAGAAGGCGAAGCGAAACGTTCCAAATGGTGTTGCACACATTCAATCGACGTTCAATAACACGATTGTGACCATATCCGATACGAGCGGCGATGCGATTTCATGGGCATCTGCCGGATCGAGCGGTTTCAAGGGCGCCAAAAAGGGAACCCCTTTTGCAGCTCAGACGGCTGCAGATCAAGCAGCCCGTCGCGCAATGGAACAGGGCATGCGCCAAGTTGAAGTTATGGTTAGCGGGCCCGGTGCCGGTCGCGAGACGGCTATTCGGGCATTGCAAGGAGCGGGGCTGGAAATCACTCTCATTCGGGATGTAACCCCGATTCCGCACAACGGCTGCCGTCCGCCTAAGCGACGACGCGTTTGAGTGCGAAGCGAGCAAGCAACATGGGGCTTTTTATCAGGTCGTGCCGGCTCGCAGCTCTGGTTGTGCCGGTGCAAGGCGAATTTGGTATTCAAAGACTAGATGGGGGATTCCGCCGTGGCGCAGCAGTTTCAGATCGAGTGTATAGAGACAAAGACGCAGAAGAACCAGTCTCAGTTCGGGAAGTTCGTCCTTGAGCCGCTCGAGCGCGGCCAGGCTATTACTGTTGGCAATTCTTTGCGGCGCGTCCTGCTCTCGAACCTAGAGGGGACTGCGGTTACTGCCGTTCGCATTGCGGGTGTCAGCCACGAGTTTGCCACCGTGCCGGGCGTGCGTGAGGACGTACTGGAGATCTTACTTAACATGAAGGAGATCGTTCTCAACAGTTACGCAACGAGCGCTCAGATCGGTCGCTTAACTGCAATTGGTCCCGGCAACGTGACAGCCAGGCAGTTTGAGTTGCCCTCGGAGATAGAAGTTGTCGATCCCGATCAGTTTGTCGCCACTCTTGGCGAAGGAGCCAAGCTGGAGATGGAGTTTCGGGTCGAGCGCGGCAAGGGGTATCGGACAGTCGATCGCTCTCGCGATGAAGCTGGTTCCTTGGACTTCTTGCAAATAGACGCATTGTTTATGCCCGTAACCAAGGTCAATTACACCGTGGAAGACGCCCGCGTGGACGGTGCGGCCGCACAGGAACGCTTGGTTCTAGAAATTTCAACTAACGGAAGCTGCAAGCCTGAAGAGGCATTGTCGCAGGCGGCCGGACTGTTAGTGGATATGTTCAACCCACTTCGCGATCTGACGCTGGAGACGATCCAAGAGGAATTCCAAGAAGAAGAGGATCCGACCGGTCAGATCCCGATCGAGGAGCTGCAGCTTTCCGTCCGTGCTTACAACTGTCTCAAGCGCGCGCAGATCAATTCTGTCGCCGACTTACTCGACTACAGCCACGAGGATCTTTTGGAGATCAAGAACTTTGGGCAGAAGTCTGCCGAAGAAGTCGTCGAAGCACTGCAGCAGCGGTTAGGGATTACGCTCCCGCAAGAGAAGTCTGCGGCTAAGAAAGCTTAGAACTCCCATCGAGGGTTTGTTGTTTATTCAATTTGGACAGAGCGGAGGTAAAAGTTGTGCGTCACCAGCGTCGCGTGCCCAAACTCGGGCGACCGACCGACCAACGCAAAGCACTGCTGCGATCGCTGGCAACCCAGCTAATTCAGCACGGTCAGGTCAAGACAACCAAACATCGCGCCCGCGCCGTTCGTGCGGAAGTCGAGCGCATGATCACCCTAGCCAAGGACGGCTCGCTGGCTGCACGACGACGGGCTTTTGGTTATCTGTACGACAAACAGCTTGTTCATAATTTATTCGAGAGCGCGCCCGGACGTTATGCCACTCGCAGCGGCGGCTACACGCGCATCGTTCGCACCATGCGTCGGCGCGGCGATAATGCCGAGATGGCAATCATCGAGTTGGTCTGAGCGATGGTGGGGTCGGATTCGGCAAGCGCAATGCAACGAGTGGTCCTCGTCGTCCAGTACTTGGGCGGCGACTTTTGCGGTTGGCAGCGCCAGGCAACCGGTCGAACCGTCCAAGCCACGATTGAGGATGCGATCGCGACGGCTCTTGACTTAGCCAGATTGCCCGTCCCCGAGCGAGTTGTGTTGCACGGAGCCGGGCGAACCGATGCAGGCGTTCATGCGGCAGCTCAAATCGCGCATTTCGACACCGACAGTCCGATCCCAGCGCAGAAGTGGGCGCCGGTACTCAATCGCGTGCTTCCAGACGACATATCGATCCGCGCATCGGCCGCCGTTCCGGCTACCTGGCACGCCCAGTTTTCGGCATTGTGGCGGCGCTATCGTTACACTTTGTATACGGATGGGTGTCCCAACCTTTTCGTGCAACCCTTCTGCTGGCATTATTACCACGCACCGCTGCAGATCGAACCGATGCAGGCCGCGCTTGTCCCGCTGCTCGGGCGCCATCATCTGGCAGCTTTTCACCGCGCGGGTTCCGGCCGCCCTCATTCGTGGGTTCAGGTTCAATCTGCTGAGTGCCGTCGCCGGGGTTCCTTTGTCCTGTTTGAGATCCAAGCGAGCGGTTTCCTCTACGGGATGGTGCGCTTGCTTGTAGGTCTGTTGGTCGAAGTTGGGCGTGGATCGCGATCGCCGGAAGAGTTCACGCGCATCTGGACCGAGCAACGCCGCGACCTCGTCAAGTACTCCGCACCGGCACGCGGGTTGTGCTTGCTACGCGTTGGGTATCCCGAGTTTCCAATTCCTCCAAGCGTTTGGTACGACGCCCAGCCGCAATTTTGTTTTGCTTCACTCTCAGCCGATTCAGTCACGACCGAACCCGTAGCGAACCACCGATGATTACTAGTAAAACGCCTTTACCCAACTCCGATACGATCGAGCGCAATTGGTACGTTGTCGATGCAGCCGATCGGCGCCTGGGGCGGTTGGCAGCTCAGATTGCCAACATCCTTCGCGGCAAAAATAAGCCTTACTTTACGCCACACATGGATACGGGTGACTTCGTGATTGTCGTCAATGCCGAGAAGGCGATCGTGACGGGCAATAAAGCCTCTCAAAAACTTTACCGCCGTCACTCCGGTCGTCCCGGCGGGATGAAAACAGAGACCTTCATGCAGCTGCAGGCTCGCATTCCAGAACGCATCATCGAGAAAGCGGTTAAGGGCATGCTGCCGAAGAACTCGCTAGGACGTCAGCTCTTCACCAAGCTGAAGGTTTATGCCGGACCCGAGCATCCGCACCAAGCACAACAACCGCAGGTCCTCGATCTCAATACTATTCCTGGAGGGAACTAATGCAGGCAACCAGCAACGACGATCGCGCTGTTTACTGGGGTACCGGACGTCGCAAGGCGTCGGTGGCGCGCGTGCGGCTCGTGCCCGGCACTGGTCAGATCGTGGTCAACGATCGCCCCGGCGACAACTATTTCAACTACAATCCCAGCTACTTAGCAGCGGCAAAGGCTCCGCTTGAAGTTCTCGGATTGGAAACCGAGTACGACATCCTCGTCCGCGCGCACGGTGGCGGACTGACGGGGCAGGCCGATGCCGTCAAGCTCGGTGTCGCGCGGGCATTATGCCAGCTCGACCCGGAAAATCGCGGTCCGCTCAAGGTGGAAGGCTATTTGCGCCGCGATCCGCGCGCCAAGGAACGGAAAAAGTACGGATTGCACAAAGCCCGCAAGGCCCCGCAGTTCTCCAAGCGCTAATTATCCACGCGATAATGAAGTTCTTTGCCGCAGCCGTGTGCTGATAACCAGGCGGAGTTCTCTGGCGTTCTAACCCAAGTTATCAGTCGAGTTACGCAGCGAATCATGCCAAAACCAGGTATCCATCCCGAGTGGTACCCCGAAGCAAAAGTTATCTGCAATGGGGAAGTGGTGATGACGGTGGGGGCGACCCAGCCGGAAATTCACGTTGACGTGTGGTCGGGTAACCATCCGTTCTACACGGGTACTCAGAAAATTATCGACACGGAAGGTCGCGTCGATCGCTTCATGCGGAAGTACGGCATGTTCGGCGGCGAGGCCCAAGCAGATGCTCCGGAAGCAAGTGCGGCCGACAAACCGAATCGGCCGAGGCTAGGCAGCAAGAAAAAGAAGAAGAAAAAGTAGCGGACGGCGAGATCGACCCGCCCCGGAGGTTCGCCTGCTGGGGGGGTAATTCCCGTCGTCGCAGTTGCAAACGCGTTTGTAGGCAATTCTTCTTCGGAGGTCGTCATGGCCGAATCTTATTTGCTGGACAAGTTGCGCTCGGTCGAGCAAGCCTTCGACGAGCTCACCCATCGCCTGGCAGACCCAGATGTGGCAACCAACCCCGACGAGCTGCAGCGCATCGCGCGGGCGCGCTCGTCGCTTGAGGAGACGGTTCAAACCTATACCGCCTGGAAGAAGGCCCGCGTCGATCGCGAGGGCGCGCAGCAAATTCTTAAGGATGCGAATGGCGACGCGGAATTGCGCGAGATGGCGGAGTTGGAGGTTGCCGAACTCGACGAGCAGCTCGAACAGCTCGAACAGCAACTGAAAATCTTGCTACTGCCGCGCGACCCCAACGACGACAAGAACATCATGTTAGAAATTCGCGCGGGGACTGGCGGTGACGAAGCCAGTCTCTGGGCAGGTGATTTGGTGCGACTTTATTCCCGTTTTGCCGAGACGCAGGGCTGGAAAGTCAGCCTCGTCAGCGAGTCGCTGGGGGAGATGGGCGGGTTTAAAGAAGCTATTCTTGAGATTCAAGGCGATCGGGTTTACAGTCAGCTTAAGTTCGAGGCGGGGGTCCATCGCGTCCAGCGCGTGCCGGTGACGGAGGCGGGCGGTCGGGTTCACACCTCAACGGCAACGGTGGCGGTGATGCCGGAAGTCGATGACGTGGAAGTGGATATCGATCCCAAGGACATCGAACTCTCAACCGCACGATCGGGCGGGGCTGGCGGTCAGAACGTCAACAAGGTGGAAACAGCGGTAGACCTGTTCCACAAACCAACGGGAATTCGAATTTTTTGCACCCAAGAGCGCTCGCAGCTCCAGAACCGCGAGCGAGCTATGCAGATTCTGCGCGCGAAGCTTTACGAGCTCAAGCTTAGCGAGCAATTGGCATCGGTGACATCTATGCGGCGATCGCAGGTCGGCACGGGTGCGCGATCGGAGAAGATCCGCACGTATAACTACAAGGACACGCGCGTTACCGACCATCGCCTCGGGCAGAATTTCAACCTCGGCAACGTGCTCGCCGGCGATATCGAGAACTTGGTGCAGGCGTGCATTTCTCAAGACCAGCAGGAACGTTTAGCCGAACTGGCGGCGGCGAACCCGGATGCCAATTGAGTCGCGCCAAGTCGCACAACCAACAGAGTACTTGTCACCATTCGTTTTCTGGCGCTAAGGGTGGGGTTCGGGATCCGTTCCCTTGCGGCAGGCGATCGCAGCGGGCAGTTATTCTATAGTGATGGACCGCGGGCGAACTCGCCAGCGGTCCCTTTACCAGTTAACCCAGCAATTATGGTCTCGACCGTAAAACCCGATTCGCCAGCACAGTTAGCGCGCGTCGTCGAATTGGCACAGACGTTGGCACCGCGCCTGATCGAGATTCGCCGACACCTTCATTCCCATCCAGAACTCAGCGGTCAGGAGCACCAGACAGCTGCTTATGTAGCGGGCGTGCTGTCATCGTGCGGCTTGCGAGTGCGAGAGGCCGTGGGTAAAACCGGCGTCGTGGGCGAGCTGAACGGCAGTCGCGGCGATCGCACCCTGGCCATCCGGACGGATATGGACGCGCTGCCCATCCAGGAGCTAACCGGCCTGGAGTTTGCGTCGCGCGTGCCAGGTGTGATGCACGCCTGCGGTCACGACGTCCACGCAACCTTAGGGATGGGGGTGGCAATGGTGCTGTCGCAACTTGGGGAGCCGCTGCCGGGTACCGTACGGTTTGTGTTTCAGCCTGCGGAGGAAATAGCACAGGGGGCGCGCTGGGCGATCGCGGATGGAGCGATGCAAGGCGTCGATGCCATCTTGGGCGTTCACGTTTATCCGTCGCTGCCCGTGCAGTCGGTAGGAATTCGCTACGGCGCGCTGACGGCCGCGGCTGACGACTTGGAAATTGTCATTCAGGGCGAGTCCGGGCACGGCGCGCGGCCCCACGAAGCCGTCGATGCGATTTGGATTGCCGCCCAAGTGATAACAACTTTGCAGCAGGCGATCGCGCGCACGCACAACTCTTTGCGACCGGTGGTGCTGACGATCGGGCAGATTGAAGGCGGCCGCGCGCCGAACGTGATTGCCGATCGCGTCCGGATGACAGGCACGGTGCGATCGCTACATCCCGACACCCATGCGAAGCTGCCGGGCTGGATCGAGAACATCGTCAAGAGCGTTTGCCAGACATACGGTGCAACGCAGACAGTCGACTATCAGCGGGGCGTGCCGTCGGTGCATAACGACTCGGAGCTAACGCGGCTGGTCGAGTCGGCGGCGCGCGAAGGGTTGGGACCCGAGTGCATCCGGACGATCGCCGAGCCGTCGCTAGGAGCAGAGGATTTTTCGCTATACCTGCAGCACGCACCGGGGATGATGTTCCGTTTGGGAGTCGGGCGTCCGGACGGTCCGAATTATCCGCTTCACCATCCGAAGTTCGAGGTCGATGAAGCCGCGATTGTAACCGGCGTCGTGACCCTGGCTTACTCCGCTTGCAAGTATTTTCAGCAAATTCAGTCGCCCGTATCGGAGTCGACAGGCGATCGCGCTGCCGAGACTCGATATGGCCCTGCTCGGGGAACTGAGAACCTTGCTGAGTGAACTGAAGTCTCCCAGGAAAAACAGTGTCCATTGATTGTGTGGCTTGCATTGACCTGTCCCCACCTATTCGAGCCCCCTTTTAGCAAGACAAAATTGCAGGCAGTAGGTGACCGTGGTGGCGGCGATCGCGCCACCGAGTTGCTACTGGTCGAAAGTAAGGAAACGAGATCGACAATGACTGCTAAGCAAGCGGGCGAGGAGCAACTAATCGTTTTCACTCGCTACCCGGTGCCGGGAACGACCAAGACACGGTTGATTCCATCGCTCGGTGCAGACGGTGCCGCAGCGCTGCAGCGCCAAATGAGCGAAACGACGCTTGACGAGGCACGGCGACTGCGGAGAACACGGAGCACGGAAATAGAAGTTCTCTTTTCGGGCGGGACGCGATCTCAGCTCGTGGCGTGGTTGGGTCCGGACGTGGAGTATCGAGCGCAAAGCGACGGCGACCTCGGTCAGCGCCTGACGGCAGCCTTCGCTGGCGCGTTCGGGAGCGGGAAACGGCGGGTAGCGGCGATCGGTATCGACTGTCCGGATCTGTCGGCAACAATTTTGCGAGAAGCCTTCGCGCATTTAGAACGATCGGATCTCGTTCTCGGTCCGGCAACTGACGGCGGATACTACCTCATCGGTATGGGGTGTTTCTATTCGGAATTGTTTGCCGACATTGCCTGGAGTACCGATGTCGTGCGCGCACAGACGCTGGCGATCGCCGGACGCCTCGGGCTCAAATCTGCCCTCTTGCCGGAGCTGAGTGACGTGGACCGTCCCGAAGATTTAGTGCGGTGGCAGCAGGCAAGCGATCGCTGAACCGCTTCCCAGGATTTGCTCGCTTTTTGTTCGCTTGTCATCGAACTGGTCCCAAGACCAAACGTTCTAGTTCAAGAGCGTTCTAGTTCATCAGTGCGTAGACGAGATTGTAAACCAGGCGAAACAGAGTCACCAGAAGCGTTACAGCTGCACCGGCAAGCACTGATACGATCGTGACTTGCAGCAACACTGCGGGCGAGGCTGACTTGATGAATAGTATGCCAGCGCTCGAGATCGAGAAGGTCAGTACCGCCAAAATCGGTAAATCGATTTTCTCGATAACACGCCGATAGAGCGTGTAGAGCAACCCGCCCATCGTGGCACCCCACAACCCAATCGCGAAAGGCGGGGGTAGCGGCAGGACGCGCACCAGCAGCAAAAATAACTGTGCACCTTCAAAGCCGATAAACGCGGCGCTCACCAGCACTTCCAGCAACGAGAAACGCGGGGCGGACGGCGGACGGCGGGCAGGTTTTCTCGCGGGCGAGCGCGCGACCGTGTCGGGTCGAGCTACCTGTGGAGATGCTAGGGCTGGTGGCGCTGGTGGCGGAGCGGCGATCGGGGGCGCCGGCGATTGTTGACATGTCGGTTGCTGAAGCGTAGGTATGGATGGAGCTGGCGATGGCGTTCCCGCGAGCGGTGCAGCACTGGGCAACTCGGGCATCAAATCGGGCGGTATGTTGGTTGGGACCTTAGGCAACTCTTGCATTGGCAGGTCAGATAGCAGGTCGGGCCGAGCGGCTGTCTTGTTTCCAGGTGGGACCGCCGCGACCGGCTCGTGCAGGGCTCGCAGCACCGCAGCCGCCGACCGGAAGCGTTCTCGAGGCGCGGGACTTAACATGCGATCCAGCACGTCGGCAAGTTGGATGCTAACCTGCGCCCGCGATCGCCAAACCCACTGATTGTTGTAGGAATCATACAAGTCCTCCACCGGCCGGCCGGTGGCAAACGTCAGGCAGGTGGCTGCGAGCGCATAAAGGTCCGTAGACGGATAAATTGTCGCGCCTTGCATTTGCTCCGGCGGTGCAAAGCCTTGAGAGTAGATCCCGGTCGAGCTCCCAGGACCGCCTGCTGTCACTTGTTTTACCGCTCCGAAATCCAGCAAGTAGAGCACGCCCTCGCGCGATCGCATGATGTTCGACGGTTTGATATCGCGGTGGATCGTGTCATTTTGGTGGACGAATTGCAGCACGAGCAGGATTTCTTCGAGCACCTCGCGCACTTCAGCTTCGTCAAAGGCTCCCCGGCGATCGCGCTCGAGCTCGAGAGTTTCGCCGTCGATAAATTCTTGAGCGAGATAGAAGAATTCGCATTTGCCCGCACCGGCCGCGTCGGGCGCTTCTACGGGAAAAGAGGCGTAGAGATCTGGGATTTGCGGGTGTTTGTTGCCGAGTTCCTCAAGGGCAATGGCCTCGCGTTCGAAACGATCGCGGGCGAGTTGAAGGGACTTGGAACTGAGACCGGGCGGCGGCTGGAACTGCTTAAGAGCGCAGAGACGCAAGGTGGGCGTGTAGCGATCGCGGGCCAGAAAAGCCGCTCCGAACCCACCCTGACCGAGCTTACGCAAGGGAATATATCGACCACCGAGAATCTGCGGCATCCCGCAGGTACGGCAATATCTCTGCTCTGCCTTTTTGAGAACTGCCGGTTTGTCAAGGTCGGGAAAACTATTCTGGGGATGCGAGCAGCCCGGTCGGGTGCAGTAAGTTTCCATGAATTCGGTCGCAGGGAGACGATGCCAGCAGTAGCAGAGTTGTCATTAGGCGGCAGTTGCCCCCATTTTACGTGGTTTCCCACGACCTCCCAAAACCAGGACCGCGCGATCGGGATCCGAACGCCCAAGGTCAGTCCGATCGCCTCCGACTGCATCGTACCCTCACCGCCGGAACAAAGTCGACCTAAAGTGTCAAGCACCTCATGGCATTGCTGACGGTACGATGCGACCGAACCGATACTATTACCTGGCAAAAACACGCGCCTTTTGTGAATTGAAATACCATGCACAATCGCCGCATCAACTAACACCAATGTCTTCGATCGCAACCCTAAGCTTTACGCATTCATAATCACAGCTTAACCCGAGCGAACCGATGCCTTAATGTAGCCGTGATAATTTGCCTGATGGTCGCAACGCGATCGCGATCGGACAGCAAATGAGGGAACGGCTATCGTGACTATGCGCTTTGCTAGCTTTAATGCTTCTCTTAACCGTGGCAACGAGGGCGATTTAATCGCAGAACTATCGACACCGGATAGCGCTCAGCCCCAAGTCATTGCCGAGATCGTTCAGCGCACCAATCCCGACGTGGTGCTAATAAATGAATTCGATTTCGATGCTGATGGAACAGCGGCCGAACTCTTCCGGGAAAATTACCTCGAAGTCGCCCAAAGCGCAGATGTCAGTGCATCCGAGTACCCTTTCATCTACGTTGCGCCTTCGAATACCGGCGTCCCTTCAGGGTTCGATTTAGATAACAGCGGCGACGTTGGCGGTCCCGGAGATGCCTTTGGTTTTGGCTTCTTTCCCGGTCAATTTGGGATGGTGCTTTACTCCAAACATCCGATTATCGAGGACGAAATCCGGACTTTTCAAAACTTTCGCTGGCAGGATATGCCGGGTGCTTTACTGCCGGACGATCCCAACACGTCCGCGCCGGCTGATTGGTATTCTCCTGAAGAATTGGAGATCTTCCGACTGTCGTCGAAAAGCCACTGGGATATCCCCATCGAAATCGGCAACGGCGACGTCATTCACGTTCTCGCCAGCCACCCGACCCCACCAGTTTTTGACGGTCCTGAAGACCGCAATGGAACGCGCAATCACGACGAAATTCGCTTTTGGTCCGACTACATTACTCCCGGTGCCGGCCAGTACATATACGACGACGAGGGCGGCACGGGTGGTCTCGGTGCAGGCAAGCAGTTCGTCATTATGGGCGACCTAAATGCCGACCCATTTGACGGCGACAGCACTGCGAACGCGGCGCGCCAGCTCACCGAAAACCCGCTGTTGAACAACACCGCGATCCCTTCGAGCACAGGCGGACCGGAGGCAGCAGACCGCCAGGGTCTCAATAACCTCAACCACGCAGGCAATCCCGCATTTGACACTGCCGACTTTGCCGAAGAAAACTTCGGCGGACCGGGCAATTTGCGCGTCGACTACACCCTGCCCTCCCGCAATTTGGAAATTAAAGCAGCCGGGGTCTTTTGGCCGACCGATGAGGAGCCGCAGTTCTCTCTAGTGGGCGACTTTCCCTTCCCCAGCTCCGATCATCGCTTGGTTTACGTGGATGTTGATCCGCTGGACGTACCAACCGGGCAGGAGCGCGTGTTCGCTACTGCACTGGAATTCCTCGGCGAAGACCAAATTGCAACCGGTACTGAGTTCGCAGGCACGGTCATCGGTGGACTGTCAGGCATCACCTACGACGCCGAGAACGACGTTTACTACGCTATCTCCGACGATCGCAGTCAGTTCAACCCCGCTCGCTACTACGACCTAAGCATCGATCTGGGCGACGGCTCGCTCGACCCCGGCGACTCCACGGTAACCGAGGTAACGACGCTGCTCGGTCCCGACCTGCAGCCGTTCCCAGAATCCAGCCTCGACCCGGAAGGGATTGCACTGACTGAAATCGGCTCGCTGTTCATTTCCTCGGAAGGCGACGCCAATGCGCTCATCGATCCGTTCGTCAACGAGTTTGCCCTCGACGGCCGGCAACTGAACGAACTGCCTGTTTCCGATAAGTTCCTACCTACAGCGGACCAAAGCTCGGGCATCCGCAACAATGCAGCCTTTGAAAGCCTGACAATCTCTCCGGACCAGCGCTTCCTCTACACTGCAACCGAGGATGCCCTCTTCCAAGACGGTCCGCGGGCATCCCTAGATCGCGAGGGCTTCTCGCGCATCGTCCAGTACGACCTGGAGACGGGCGAGGTCCTTAAGGAAATCATCTACGAACTCGAGCCGATCGCCGCACCCCCCATTCCGGAAGACGCTTTCGCCGTCAACGGTTTGGTCGAGTTGTTGGCGGTAGACAATGCTGGCACGCTGCTAGCGCTGGAGCGATCGTTCTCTGCTGGCGTAGGCAATAGTATCCGTCTCTACGAAATCCAGCTCCAGAACACCACCGATGTCAGGGGTATTGATGGCATTGCAGACGAAACCGGCGCCCCGTTCGACGTGGACGCGATCGCCGAAAAGCGTCTCCTCGCCGACTTTGGCGGTCTTGAGATCGTCCAAGACAACATCGAGGGCATGACGCTCGGTCCGGTGCTGCCGGACGGTCGCCAAAGTCTGATTATCGTCAGCGACAATAACTTCAACGACACGCAGGTCACGCAGGTACTGGCATTCGCGATCGAAACCAAGACCGTGCCGGTTGTGGAGCCGACCCTGGAAACACCACCGTTGCTCCGTTTTGAAAACCCTGCCGACCCGCAGGAAGAGCTGTTTGACGCCGACGACCCGGCAATTTATATCCACCCGACCGACCCGGACGCGAGCTTCGTCATCACCGCGCTCAAGAACGGCGGCTTTGCCGTGTATGACCTCACCGGTCAAGAACTCCAGCTCGTGGCGCCGGACAACATCCGCTACAACAACGTCGATCTGGTCTACAACTTCGAGTTGGGCAGCGAGACGGTCGATCTAGCAGTGTTCTCCGATCGCCGCAATGACAGCCTCGAGGTGTACCGAATCGACCCAGCAACCGGTCAGCTGAACGACGTGACGGCAGCTCCGCTGCTCAACCCGGCGTTTTCGATCTTCGGCGTCGACGATGGCGAAGCCACTGCTTACGGCTTGGTAACTTACACCAGTCCGGTTTCCGGCACCGACTACGCCTTCACAACCCAAGCGGACGGCAATCTCGTTGCCCAACTCGAACTCGTTGCCACTTCCGGCGGTTTGGTCGATGCCCGCGTCGTGTGCACCCTGGAACTGCCCGTTCCCACAGGCGACCCAGAAGATTCGCAATCGGAAGGATTGGTCATCGATCGCGAGACGGGCACGGGCTATGTTGCGCTTGAAGAGGAAGTCGGTATCCTCAAGTTTGCAGCCGAGCCCAATGGCGGCGATGACTTTACACTGGTACAGCCGATTAGCAGCAGCCGCGACCTTACCCAAGTCGACTCCAGCTTCGTCCAGACTGACACCTCGCCAGTGGTCCCTGACATTGAAGGACTGACCATTTACTACGGCGAGGATGGCGAAGGCTACTTGATTGCTTCCAGCCAAGGCGACAACACCTACTCGGTGTTCGCTCGCGAGGAGCCGAATGAGTTCTTAGGCAGTTTCGCGATCGGCGAAAACAATGGCGTTGACGGCGTTCAGGAAAGCGACGGTCTCGACATTATTAACGTGCCGATTGGCGGCTTTGAGTCGGGGCTGCTGGTGGTGCAAGATGGCTCTGCGGAACGGCAAGTTGTCTTCCAAGACCCCGAAGACGGCGAGATCCAAAACTTTGCGGCGAATTTCAAGTATGTCAGTCTTGACGAAATTGCCGAAACCCTTAATCTCGATCTCGACCCCGATGGTTTTGACCCGCGCAATCCCCAGGCACAGTCCCTGGTCAACGACATCGCCAGCGGCGATACGACGCAAGACTCGACAGTGCTCTGGGCGCGAAGCACGTTTCTAGGCGAGGTCACCTTTGAGGTGTCGACCGACCCCAGCTTCGGCACGATCCTGGAAACCGTAACGGCGACGGTGACGGACGCGAGCCTCCCGGTCAAAGTCGAGATCGACGACCTCAACCCCGGCACCCAATACGTTTACCGCGTCACCGATGCAGCAGGTGCTGCGGCAACCGGGCGCTTCCGCACCTCCGATGAGTTGGGCACCTTCGACGGTTTGCGCTTCGGCGTCACCGGCGACTGGCGCGGTGAAATCGCCCCCTACCCAGCCATTGCCAACGCACCGGGTCGCAATCTTGAGTTTTTCGTCGAGCACGGCGACACGATTTACGCCGACTTCGGCTCGCCGGCACTGCTGAATCCCGACGGCACGCGCAAGCAGCAAGCTGAAACCCTCGAGGATTACCGCGCCAAGTACGTTGAGGTTTATGGCTCGCGCTTCGGGCTCAATGCTTGGGGCGACCTGCGGTCATCAACCTCGATTTTAGCCACCATCGACGACCACGAAGTCATCAACGATTTCGCCGGCGGCGCGACGGCCGACACCGACGATCGCTTCCCGGAAACCGCAGGACTCATCAACGACACGCAACTCTACGAGAACGGACTGCAAGCGTTCCAAGAGTACAAACCGCTCCGCGACGAGTTCTATGGCGAGACCGGTGAGGAGCTGACGGCTAACGAGCGTCAGTTATACCGGTTCAATACCTACGGCAGCGATGCAGCAACCTTCGTGCTCGACAACCGCTCCTTCCGCGACCCGGTTTTGGCAGGCCCGAACTTGACCGACCCCGCAGACGTCGGGCGCTTCCTGACCGAGTCGCTGACGTTAGATCGCACGATGCTGGATGAGGTGCAGCTCGAGGACTTGCTGGATGATTTGCTGCAAGCCGAGCAGAACGGCATCACTTGGAAGTTCGTAATGGTGCCCGAGCCGATCCAGGAGCTAGGCCTGTTCAATGCCGATGCCTTTGAGGGTTACGCTCAAGAGCGCACGGAGATCCTCAGCTTCATTGAGGACAACAACATCAATAACGTGGTGTTTGTGGCAGCAGATATTCACGGCACCTTCATCAACAACCTGACCTACCAGGAGGTTCCGGGTGGCGAGCGAATTCCCACCGGGGCGTTCGAGATCACTACGGGGTCGGTAGGCTTCAACGAGCCATTCGGACAATCAGCTATCCAAGTTGCCGCCGAGCTGGGGCTGATTTCGGAGGAGGAATTGGCATTCTACAACTCCCTCCCGATCGCGCCTGACCCCGACAATATCCCCGACGATCGCGACGATTTCCTCGTCCAAGCACTGACGGACCTAGCGATTGAGCCGTTCGGCTTTGACCCCATCGGGCTGGAGGAAAACCTTCCAGGTGCCGAGGGCCGCATTGATGCCACCCTCCTGCAAGGGGGCTACACGGCTGCGCACACTTTCGGCTGGAGCGAGTTCGATATCGATCCAGTAACGCAGGTGCTAACCGTGACCACCTATGGCATCGAGTCGTACTCAGAAGCCGAGCTGCTCGCGGATCCGGAGGCAATCCTTGCGCGGACGCCGCAGGTTGTCAGTCAGTTCGAAGTCGTTCCCCAAAACTTCGACCTGCCCTTAGTCGGACCGATGCCTGCCTTCGGCACGATAGGTCCGGATCGGCTGGATTCCGCCATCGGCGATTTCAACCAAAGTAATGCAGCGGTCTTTGGTGGTTCGGGCAACGACCTCATCGATAACACCACCGGCGGCAACAGTCGGATCTACGGAGGTTCTGGAGTCAACGAAATCTTAGGAGGTACGGGCGATCGCATCGTCAGCGGCAGCGGTCCAGACACAATCGACACGACAGCCGGCGGGGGCGGGAACCGCATCTATAGCTTGGCGGGCAACGATATCATCTTCCTCGGCAGCGGCGATCGCGCGATCGCGGGTGCGGACGACGACCAAATCTTCACGATCGGCGGCGGCAACACCTTAACCGGCAGCCAGGGTTCCGACTTATTCGGGGTAGTCAATGCCCAGTTGCCGGAAGAGGAGAACACCATTACCGACTTCGAGGTCGGCATCGACACGATCGGCATCGCGGGCGTTGGGGCTTCCTTCGCAGATTTGACGATTGGCGGCGAGACTGACGGGACAATCGCGCTGAACGGTACGCCTCTGGCAACCTTGCTGGGCGTCCCGGGCAGTAGCTTGTCGGCAGGAGACTTTACGTTCGAATAAGGAAGAACGATTCGGTATCTAGGCGCTGCGATCGCGCTGCTGGGGACACTGCGTTCGAACGCAGTCATTGGGTGGGATCTCCAGCCCGAAAGCGTGCGGTGGAGAAAAGGAGCAGCGGCGATCGCGCCGAAACACAACGGGGTAACCAACCCTTAACTTTCATCGGGTATCCCAACTAGGCAGGAGAGATTATCCACTGCTGACCGCTGCTGCTCTTCCAGCTCCGCAATCGAAATTGGGCTTCGCCGAGCGATCGTTCGCAATCGATGAGCAGCTAATATCACGCTGCCTGGCATTCATCTTCCCTTAGGCGATCGGTGCCAGTATCGGCGCTAGCTCTCGTTCTTCGGAATTCCAGCGACGGCGACTCAATGAGGCAGTTACACGATCCTCAGACAGCATATTGCGAGGAACCGTTCAACATTATGGAACGACATTCGGGAGCGCTCTTGTGACTTTATAGAAGTCCTTCCTTTTTAGCCATGTACAGCACTAGATCGATGACTCGGTTAGAGTAGCCCCACTCGTTGTCGTACCAAGACACGACCTTGAAAAAGTTGGAGTTCAGACCGATACCAGCCTTGGCATCAAAGATGCTAGAGCGGGGGTCGGTACGAAAATCCATAGACACTAGCGGCTTGTCGGTGTAGCCGAGAATGTCCTTCAGCTCTCCCTCAGAGGCAGCTTTCATGACCGCACAGATGTCGTCGTACGTGGTCGGCTTGCTCGTCGCGATCGTGAGATCGACCACCGAGACATCAGGAGTCCCAACCCGGAACGCCATGCCCGTCAGCTTTCCTTTCAACTCGGGTAACACCAAGGCAACTGCCTTAGCAGCTCCAGTCGAGGAAGGAATGATGTTCTGGCTGGCGCCCCGTCCGCCGCGCCAGTCTTTTTTACTAGGACCATCAACCGTAGGTTGGGTGACGGTCATGGAGTGAACGGTCGTCATCAAGCCTTCCGCAATCCCGAAGTTGTCATTCAAGACCTTGGCGACGGGAGCCAAGCAATTGGTCGTACAACTTGCATTCGAAACGATCGCGTCAGTTGCCGGATCGAACTGCTGATGGTTTACGCCAACCACCAGGGTTCGCACCCGATCGGGGTCTTTGGTCGGAGCCGAAATCACAACGCGCTTGGCACCCGCATGCAAGTGATTTCCAGCTCCCTCTGCAGTGGTAAACAACCCCGTGGCTTCAACCACGTAATCGGCTCCAAGCTTACCCCACGGCAACTCTGCCGGGTTTTTGATCGACATGCAAGGAACAAAGCAATCGTCGATGATGAAGCCACCGTCTTTTGATTCGACCGTACCCGCATAGCGGCCGTGGGTGGAGTCATACTCGAACAGGTATGCCAGATGATCGGCGGCGACTAAATCGTTTACGCCTACGAGCTCCACTTCGGGATGCTGCATCGCTACGCGAGCCACTAATCGCCCGATTCGACCGAATCCGTTGATGCCAACTTTAAGTCCCATTGGTTGCCCCTTAACTAGAGAGATAGGTAGAACGAAGCTCGGCGTGTCATCAGCCAGCACTTGTGGCTGACCGGGGAGAGGATTCTAGCATCCTAGCTGATGACAAAAGCCTAGAGACTGAGCTTGACGTCGCCGTTCGATTGACTGTACTCGGGGACGTCAATCTTGACGGCTGGAGCCTTCCAAATTTGACTCAGATAGTCGCGGATGGAGCGATCGCTGGAGAAATGACCCATGCGAGCCGCGTTCAGAATCGACATGCGCGTCCAGTTATCGCGATCGCGGAACGCACCATCGACGCGTTCTTGACACTCAACGTAGGATTGATAATCTGCCAGCACCATAAAGATGTCTTGGTATAGCAACGAATCCAGCAAGGGCTTAAACAACTCGGTATCGCCGTGGGAGAAGAACCCGGATGCAATGCGATCGAGCACTCCCTTTAGTTCGTCGTTGCCGTGGTAGTAATCCCAGGGGTTGTAGCCTTCCGCTTTCTTAGCTAGAACTTCCTCGGCGGTCATGCCAAACAGGAAGAAGTTCTCAGCTCCCACTGCCTCGCGAATTTCAACGTTTGCTCCGTCTAGCGTCCCGATCGTCAGGGCGCCGTTCATTGAGAACTTCATGTTGCCCGTTCCCGAAGCCTCCTTACCAGCCGTGGAGATCTGTTCGGAGAGGTTGGCAGCAGGATAAACCCGTTGAGCGAACTTGACGTTGTAATCCGTCAAGAAAACGACCTTGATGCGATCGCCCACGTCAGGATCGCTGTTGGTGACATCCGCGATCGAGTTGATGAGCTTGACAATCAATTTAGCCATGTAGTAGCCCGGAGCTGCTTTGCCACCAAACAAGAAGGTGCGCGGGGCAATATCGAGGCTGGGATTGGCTTTGAGGCGGTTGTACAGCGTGATGATATAGAGGGCGTTCAGATGCTGCCGCTTGTATTCGTGGATGCGCTTGGCTTGAATGTCGTAGATGGACTCCGGGTTGATTTCAACTCCGTGGTTTGCCCGTACGTAATCTGCCAAGTCTTGCTTCACCGCTTGTTTGACTTGGTAAAAATCGTTACGGAAACCAGCATCATCTACCAAGCTTTCCAACTTCCGCAGTTCGCCCAAGTTTTTCAGCCAACCATCTCCAATTTTGCTGGTAATTAGGCTGGTCAGTCGGGGGTTGCTCAACGCTATAAACCGGCGGGGAGTGACGCCGTTGGTCACGTTGACGAACTTCTCCGGGTACATCTCGTAGAAGTCGTGGAGGACCGTTTGCTTGAGCAGTCTGGAGTGCAGTTCGGCAACGCCATTGATTGCATAGCTGCCGACGCATGCCAGGTGCGCCATGCGTACGTAACGCTCGCCGCTTTCATCGATGATGGACATCCGAGCAATGCGATCGGGATCTTCGAAGAACTTGATGCGTACTTCATCCAGAAATCGGCTATTGATTTCATAGATGAGTTCCAAATGACGGGGAAGTAACCCCCCCAACATGGCTACGCTCCAGCGCTCCAACGCTTCCGGTAACAGCGTGTGATTGGTGTAAGCGAATGTCTTAGTCGTGATGTCCCAAGCCCGATCCCAGTCGAAGCCATGCTCGTCGAGTAGCAGCCGCATTAATTCTGCAATTGCGATCGTTGGGTGGGTATCGTTAAGCTGAATTGCAAAATGCTCGTGGAACCGCTCCAGAGCAACCCCCTGCATTTTCGCCAAGCGAATCATGTCCTGCAGCGAGCAGGAAACAAAAAAGTACTGCTGCTCCAGCCTTAGCTGCTTGCCTTGGTAGGTTTCGTCGTTCGGGTAGAGGACTTTCGTGATGTTTTCAGACTCGCTCTTTTGGTGAACCGCACCAAAATAATCCCCTTGATTGAAAACAGCAAAATCAAACGACTCTGGAGCCTCTGCTTTCCACAAGCGCAGGGTGTTCGCCGTGTTGGTTTTAAACCCGAGGATAGGTGTGTCGTAAGGAACCCCTTTAACCACCTTGTAGGGCACCCATTGCACTCGATAAACACCGTACTCGTCGATGAAGGTCTCGGTGTGCCCGCCAAACTTAACCATCAACTCCGACTCGGGACGGACAACTTCCCAAGGATTTCCGTAGCGCAACCATCGGTCTGTAACTTCGACCTGCCAGCCGTCTTTGATTTCTTGATCGAAAATTCCATACTCGTACCGAATGCCATAGGCAACCGATGGAATTTCCAAGGTTGCCAGCGAGTCAATGTAACAAGCCGCCAAGCGGCCCAGACCGCCATTGCCCAAGCCGGGCTCTTCCTCTTGTTCTAGGAGTTCGTTGAGATCCAGACCTAGCTCTGCGATCGCTTGCTTGACGGGCTCGTATAGCCCCAAATCGATCAAATTGTTGCCGAGGTGAGGGCCCATCAGAAACTCAGCAGAAAGATAAGCAACTATCCGCGGGGCCCTCTCTAAATAGGTTTGATTCGTATGAAGCCAGCGATTGAGCAGGCGATCGCGGACCGTGTACGCCAATGCCATGTAATAGTCATTTTTAGTCGAAACTTTCGGAAACTTCGCCTGAATATAGAAGAGATTATCCAGAAATGCGCGCTTCAGAGTGTCGATATCGATGCCAGTGCGATCGTCTTCAATCCGAGGCTTATTGGGAAGAATGCCAGTCATAGATCCAGGTACTCCTAAACTTCATTGCTATTCGAGTTAATACAAACAAAGGCAACAAACAACAGAGGCGACGAACAATTTCGAAAACCGCGAAGAGACCTACAAGAAATAAATTGGCAAACGTACGAACTCCTGTACTGCAACCAAGCTGCCCATAACTGCAACGCGACGAACAGCTCGAGCAAGCTCGACTTCAATTTACACATTTCGAAGTCCGTAAATGCTTATCATTAAAAAATTGAGGGGTGGAAAACGCCGAACAGGATAGGTTACTTTCGGCGCTGAATTCACTCTCGGGCATCCGATACGCTTAAGCCACTCGCATGCTCGCTGCGCGTCCCAAGTGCCATCCCTTGCAACCTATCAGCGGAACTACGGAGACTTCAATTTCTCTAAGGATCTTTTAAGCTTTCAATGAGATTTCTATGTGCAGTCTCGCATTCGTATCGATTGAGAGTAACTTCTCCCTAAACCTCATCTCGTTCGTGAGTATCTGTCGATGCCCCGATCTTTTTAGGATTGATTGTAGAGAGCATTTTCTCAAAAGAGCGATCGGTGGAATTGTTGGTGAGTCTGTCCGACCGTGGGACAACCACAACTCGGGTGTCCCGAGAACTCGCTTCAGGAGGAATTGGAAAAATGCATCAACGATCTAGATTGCGTTCGGCAAACATGCAGCATGAACTTATTTCTGTGCGAGTCGCTCTATCAGTATTAATGGAATCGCCAACCATTGCATTGCCGATAGAAATCTTCTATATTGACGCATTTCAAATCGCAATTCTTTACCAGATCCCTCGCACCTCATGCATGGTTGCTTAGTTCTGTACTGTTGTGGTTAGCGCTTTACGAAGCTGGCTAGCCGAACAGCCTTGCTAGCAAGCGACGTTGACCTCGTCAGCTTGAATGGCCAAACAAACGTTGTTTCGCAAGCAAATTAAGTCTGTATAGCCGACTCCGAAAGTCGCGAGTGACCGAACGATCTATTCACTCATGTAGCTCTAGGTTCGTCGCCGCCGAGCGCGCGCGGTTCTGGTAGCAATGGTCTATACATCGAGAGGTCGTGCTGATGCCCTTGTCGAGCTAGAGCAGTCTGCCGCGATCGTAGCTGGATGTTGCTTGCAAATCGAGCTGCCATCCCTGTCGCGCATGCTCGATCGCCTGGAAAGCGCCTAGCTCATGTGACGAGAACGAAACGCTCGCGATGCCAGCAATTTTTGGCTATACCCGACCTAAGCCAATCGCGATGCGGCATCTATCCGAAAAAATGCGCTTTTCCGAACTATACAATTAAGCTGCCGACGCGAGTCACCGCCATCTTCCGAAAATTAACGGGATTGAAGTAGGACAAGAGCATACTTTCGTTCGCCCCGACCGAATGAAGGGGTTTAGCGTTCGGGAGTGTTTGAAATCAGCTCTTGGTTCTCAACAAACCACGAGCGAATTTTGCTTATTGCGAAAATAAGCCGAGATTCCGAGCATGCCTTTGCACTAGCCTGATGTGGCAAGCATATGAAAGATCGTTCGTAATACTTGTGTATTCTTAGAGTCACTTGGAGCGCGCGATCGCTTGTATTCGTATAGCTCTAAGTAGTTAGACACCCTAGAATCGTCTGCACCGCAAGGGTCTACAAGGATATCCTAACGGACCCTTGACTAGGTATGTCGTTACGGTACCGTTACAGAACGCCACTGCGGACTGACATGATCGCAATCACGGCGATACAGGATAAGACTAGCAAGAGCATCAAACTAACCGATTCGCCGAGATGCTTGGGTTGGGAGGTTTTCACGGCAGCTTCCTCTGAGTTTTGTCTATGAGGAAACGGTATCAAGCTTACTGCTCGGGACGTTAATAATGGACACACTTCTTCATTTAGCGTTAATTTCCCTAATCATGGCTCCTGTAATTGCTCATGCTGGGCGCTGGCCAACAGCTCTGGCTTGCGGGTGGGCGATCCCGTTACTGCTTGGCGCTAATCAGGGAAAACCCTACTCGGCGGGTATGGTTTCCTGGCCGGGCAGGCGAGCGACAACTTCTTAGAATATTGAATACGAGGAGCAATAAGACGAGCGAGAAGGAACTCCGGCATCACTCAAGCTCGTGAAGGAGTGGAGGTAGCTAACGCAATGCAACCGAATAATCCGAATCAATTTACAGAAAAAGCTTGGGAGGCGATCGCTCGCCTGCCGGATATTGTCAAAGCCAGTCAGCAGCAACGCGTCGAAAGCGAGCATCTCATGCTTGCGTTGCTCGACCAAGAAGGATTGGCAACCAGTATTTTCAACAAAGCCAATATCAGCATTCAGCGCTTGCGCGAGCGGACGAGCGACTTCATCGCACGCCAGCCCAAAATCTCTAGCGGCAACAGTTCGGTCTACATCGGGCAGAGCTTAGACAAATTGCTCGACCGCGCCGACAGCGATCGCAAGCGTATGGGCGACGAGTATATCTCGGTCGAACACTTATTGTTTGGGCTCGCCCAAGACGAGCGATTTGGCAAGAACTTATTTGCCGAATTCGGAGTTGAAGAAGCGGAGTTAAAGGAGATTGTCGAGCGCGTGCGCGGTAGACAGAAGGTAACCGATCAGAACCCCGAAGGGAAGTACGACGCGCTGACGAAATACGGTCGCGATTTAACCCAATCGGCGCGCGATGGCAAGCTCGATCCCGTGATCGGTCGCGATGAAGAAATTCGCCGCACGGTTCAGATTTTGTCGCGACGAACGAAGAACAATCCGGTCTTGATCGGCGAGCCCGGGGTAGGGAAGACCGCCATTGTTGAGGGGTTGGCACAGCGGATCGTGAGCGGCGACGTTCCCGAGTCGCTGCGCGATCGCACCGTGTTTGCTTTAGATATCGGCGCACTGGTGGCCGGGGCGAAATATCGCGGCGAGTTTGAAGAGCGCCTGAAAGCCGTGCTTAAGGAAGTGACGGAAGCAAGCGGCCGCATCGTCATCTTTATCGACGAGATCCACACGGTTGTTGGTGCCGGCGCGACGCAAGGGGCAATGGATGCGGGCAACCTGCTCAAGCCAATGCTGGCACGCGGAGAACTACGCTGCATTGGCGCGACCACGCTGGATGAATACCGCAAGTACATCGAAAAAGATGCCGCTCTCGAACGGCGCTTCCAGGAAGTCTACGTAGACGAACCCTATGTCGAGGATACGATTTCCATTCTGCGGGGCTTGAAAGAGCGCTATGAGGTCCATCACGGTGTCAGAATTGCCGATCGCGCGCTCGTGTCGGCGGCGATGCTCTCTAACCGCTACATTTCCGATCGGTTCTTGCCGGACAAGGCGATCGACTTGATCGACGAGTCGGCGGCGAAGCTCAAGATGGAGATCACCTCTAAGCCGGAAGAACTAGACGAGGTCGATCGCAAAATCCTGCAGCTCGAGATGGAGCGCCTATCGCTGCAAAAAGAAAGCGACCCCGCTTCCGTCGAGCGACTGGAACATATCGAACGCGAGCTCGCTGACTTTAAAGAAGAGCAGTCGCGCCTAAACGCGCAATGGCAGTCGGAGAAGACCATCATCGATCGCATTCAGTCAATCAAAGAGCAGATCGACCGCATCAATTTGGAGATCCAGCAAGCCGAGCGCGACTACGACCTCAACCGGGCGGCAGAACTGCGCTTTGGCAAGCTGATCGAACTCCAAAACCAGAGCCAAGATGCGGAAAGCAAGCTGTCGGAAATGCAGGTGACCGGACACTCGCTGCTCCGCGAGGAAGTCACTGAAGGCGATATCGCCGAAATCGTCGCGAAGTGGACCGGGATTCCCATCAGCAAGCTGATGGCATCGGAGAAAGAAAAACTCTTGAAACTCGAGGACGAGCTGCACGATCGGGTTGTCGGTCAAGACGAAGCGGTGCGCGTGGTTGCCGAGGCCGTGCAGCGATCGCGTGCTGGCTTGGCGGACCCCAACCGCCCGACCGCCAGCTTCATTTTCCTCGGTCCGACCGGTGTCGGTAAGACGGAGCTCGCGAAGGCCTTAGCGGCCAACTTGTTCGATACTGAAAGCGCGCTCGTGCGGATCGACATGTCCGAGTACATGGAGAAGCATACCGTGTCGCGATTGATGGGTGCCCCTCCGGGATACGTCGGCTACGAAGAGGGCGGTCAACTGACCGAAGCGATTCGCCGCCGGCCCTACTCGGTCATCCTCTTTGACGAGATCGAGAAAGCGCATCCGGACGTGTTTAACGTGATGTTGCAGTTGCTCGATGACGGTCGTTTGACCGATTCACAAGGCCGTCTTGTGGACTTCCGCAACACGATTGTTATTATGACCAGCAACATCGGTTCGCAAACCATTCTCGACGTTTCTGGCGATGACTCTAAGTACGAAGAGATGCGATCGCGCGTGATGGTGGCGATGCGCGAGAGCTTCCGTCCGGAGTTCCTCAACCGCATCGACGAGATCGTCATCTTCCACGGTCTGAAGCGCGACGAATTGCAGCGCATTGTCAAGCTGCAAGTCCGGTTGCTCGAAGACCGCCTGAACGAACAGAAGTTGTCGCTGAAGATCTCCGAGACCGCCTATATCTTCCTGACAGAAGTCGGCTACGACCCGGTTTACGGCGCGCGACCGCTCAAGCGGGCGGTGCAGCGCTATCTTGAAACCCCGATCGCGAAAGCGCTGTTGCGCGGCGAGTTTGGGGAAGGCGACACGATTTTTGTCGACGTGGCAGACGAACGCCTGACGTTCAAGCGGCTGCCTGTGGAAATGCTGGCATCATAGAGCGGAGAGAGTCCGGATTTGAGCTGCGGTATCTGCCGCCGTAGTTGCCGGACTCGAACAAATGAATGTTGCTTGGTCGCGAGTAAAAGTCGGATACGGAATGCTGGCAGGAGTTTGAGACGAAGTGGGAGGCACGTTACGGGAGGGACTGTGCTGGAGGCTAGGGAGCCCGTTCTGAGCAAGTTGTCC
>NZ_ASSJ01000031.1 GCF_000473895.1 Rubidibacter lacunae KORDI 51-2
GGGCGATCTTGTGACCGACGGAAACGAACAGCGGCTTGGTATTGGTGCGGCTGCGGAGAACGGCACCGACGCGATCGCCGTTGTCCATTAGCGGTACCCAGGCTCCTTTCTTCGCTGGAACCTCAGTGTGGGTGCCGATTAGTCTGGATTTGGCAACGCCAATTGTGGCGCAATCGCAAATGGTTCCCAGGTGGCAGGCAATGCCAAATCGCCTGGGATGGGCGAGTCCTTGTCCGTCGCAAAGGATGACATCCGGCACGGTTTGAAGTCGGGCGAGGGCATCCAACGCCGCCGGCACTTCCCGAAATGACAGCAAACCCGGTACGTAGGGAAACGCCGTCGGGCGCCGCACGAGTGCCCGTCCACGGGCGTTAGTTCTGGAAACGACAGCACCACGACAGCAGCCCGCGCGATCTGTCCGTTCGCTTCAAAGCCAGCATCCACCCCCGCTACCCTACGAATCGGGTCGGGGAGGCAATCGGCGGTCAATACCTCAGGTGCGAGCGTTTGCTGCAGCGCAATTGCTTCAGCTGCGGTTACCGGCCAAGATTCGGGACGATGAATCTGCACGGGGACTGCTTAACTGACGTCGGTGGGCGGCGGACCGGCGCGGGCAGCGATCGCATAGGTTCGGAAGCGCTCGAGGTCGTTGCGGAGGGTGCCTTCCACGGCGCGACCTAGGAACAGGTTATCCATCAACTGGCCGAGGATGCCGGGGATGGCATAGGCAATCGTCAACTTAACGATGCTGCTGCCCTTGCGATCGTAAAACCGCACCGCGCCGCGATTCGGCAGTCCGTCCACCGACTCCCACTGAATGATCTGATGCGGCACGGTCTGTAGGATCCGCGAGAGCCAGCTAAACTCCAGCCCGCCCGAAGTCAGTTTCCAGCGCGATAGGTCGGGATTGTCCGCTAGCACTTCCACCGATTCGATCCACTGCATCCAGCGCGGCATCTGCTCGAGATCCGACCAGAGCCCCCAAGCCAACTCGATGGGGACGTCCACTTCCACTTGCACGCTATGTTCGAGCCAGTCAGTCATGAGTGCAAAACCTCAGCGTGCGGTAGCGGGTTGGCGATCGCGTGAAAATGGTTGAAACCGTGCCAGGATAGCTCGCGCTGCCTGTTGTCCGGACAGCGTCGCGCCTTCCATACTGTCGATATAATCTTGCTGAGTATAACTACCGGCCAGGAAGAAATTGGGAACGGGCGTTTGCTGCGACGGGCGATACGGATCCATACCTGGTGCCTCGCGATACAGAGACTGTGCCAACTTCACGACGCTGTACCAGGTCATGTTCAGCTCCCGTGCCGACGGGAACAGCTCCCTTACTTGCTCCAGGACGTGCTGAGCGATCGCCTCGTTCTTTGCCTTTATGAACGGATCGCCGGGCGTCAGGACTAGCTGCAGCAGCGACCCTTCACCCTCGCGGTAATAGTCGCCGGGACTGGTTAGGGCGAGGTCTGCGAAACAGGAGAAGTCGGCATCGGGCGTGTAAAGCAAATTATCGATGCCGGCAGCGGTCACGAGCTGCTGGCGCCGCTTGGCATCGTGTAGCTCCGTGACCCACCCGTCGAAGCGCAGCTGCACCGTTGCCACGGGAACGGCATCGAGTTTGTAGATATTGTCGAATTCGGACCAACGCCGCCAGGCTGTTGGCAGCAGGCGCTGGATACCCGGTACATCACACGCCGCCACATAAACATCTGCCGCGATCGCTTCTTCGATATCGCCTTGGGCGACGATCAGCTTGGTGACGCGTGGGATACCGTCGATTTCCTCGTATTGCACCTCCCGGACGCGGCGGCGAATGTGGAGTTTCGCCCCCCGTTCTTCGAGGTAACGCAAAATTGGTTGGGTCAGATAGGTATCCGGCGAGCCTTCAAGCATCCGCAATACCGAGGCCTCGGAGCGTGCTGCAAAGAATTGAAAGATCGTCAGCATGCAGCGGGCGGAAATATGCTCGGTATCGATGAAGCCCAGAGCATAGGCGATCGGGTTCCACAGGCGCTTGAGGCTGCCGATATTCCCCCCGTGGCTGCGGAACCAGTCGGCAAAACTGACGCGATCGAGGTCGCGAATCGTCCGCATCGCGCCATCCAAATCGACCAACCCACGAACGATCGGGCTCGTACCCAGGGCAAGCGAGTTGGCAAGTTTGTCGATCGCCGACAACTGAGACGTCGTAAAGAATGCCTTCAACCCGTTAAACGGCGCGCCCGTCAGGAAGCGAAAGTCCAACTCGCCGGTGCGACCGCCGCGGTTGATGAAGGTGTGAACGTGCTCCTTCAAGCGCAGATTGGCGATCGCGCCGACTTTTTCCATCAGCCCGAACAGCCGGTAGTAGCAACCGAAGAAAACGTGCAAGCCCATCTCGACGTGGTTGCCGTCGGCATCGACCCAGCTGCCCACCTTGCCACCCGCAAACGGTCGAGCTTCGAAGATTTCGACCGCACACCCGGCATCGACAAGCTCTACTGCTGTTGCCAAACCCGCCAAACCCCCACCGACTATCGCTACGCGCATCCCGCCGTTTCGTCCTTCGTTCAGATTCTTAGCGCATTGTAACGGAGGGCGACTCGCGGCGGAATCGGGCGATCGGCTCGTGCCCGGTGCTCCGATCCCGACCGAGTGGGTGATACCGATAGCTAAGGAAGGGAGCGTCTGGACGATTTCCAGAATGGAAGTCCCCATGCACGGTCGTTTCAGGCTTGAAGTGTTCGAACCAGCTCCCCAACTGCTATATCCACAAAAGTTGCGTGCGGATAGCTTGGTGAGAGTTGGCACGGGGTATTCCGGTTGTGCGACCTGGAACGGGAACCCGCGTGATTGGTATGAGCCTCAAAAGTTGCAATGCGGTCGAATTCCTCACTCAACCGCACTATGAAAGGCTCGGACAAGAGCGCCCGACAACAAGCACTGTCGCGAGCGCCCAAACCCCAGAATGCGGCTGGTTAAGATGGGTCGGCGGCAGCGCGCGGGCAAATTCGCCCAGCCTAAGATGCCAGCGCCACTTCCAGCATTTGCTGGAGTTCGCCGCTTTGATAAAGCTCGATCGCGATGTCCGAGCCGCCAACGAGTTCGCCGTTAACGTAAAGCTGCGGGATCGTCGGCCATTCGGAGTACTCCTTGATACCCTGGCGGATTTCGGGATCTTCCAGCACGTCAAGGGTTTCGTAAGGAACGCCAAGCATGTTGAGAATCTGCACGACGTTGTTAGAGAACCCGCACAAAGGCATCAACTTCGTGCCTTTCATGAAGACCATGACTTTGTTTTGCTGGATCAGCGTTTCGATGCGTGCTTTGGTTTCCGGGGTCATAATGATTCGGGGGGTAGCAGCTTGCGTACTCGATTTTCTGCGATTCTAACGAGTTCGGCGGGCGACGCGAAAACCCGATGACCTCAGCTTGACCGACTACACCAGGTCAATGGGTCGCCAGCTTGCCCGGCAGGTTGCGATATCGACTCTCTAACCTCTAGAGAGTCAGTCCGGAGTCCGACCAGGATTCGGGCGTGAAGGTTTTGAGAGCCAAAGCGTGAATTGCTTCAGACGCCAGTTCGGAGCGCAAAGCGCGGTATACAAGTTGGTGCTGCTGCACGCGCGACTTCCCAGCAAACGCTGGCGAAATCACGATCGCCTCAAGGTGGTCGCCCCCACCCGTAAGGTCCTGAACGCGAACGAGAGCATCGGGCAGTTGGGATTCGATAGTGGATTTAACGTGGTTGAGATCGACCATACTTGTTCCTTAAAGGCTGTTTGAAAAATCCACTCGCGCGAAAGCGGTCGCATGCATCGCAGCAAGGGAATAGGACTTTGGGGAACTTTCTATAGGTTGCTCGGGGTACTCGATACCCGGCTGGACTCTTTTCAGACAACCACTTACAAATGCAGCCATACCAAACAAGCGAACGACTTCATTGTAAGGATCTGTCTTGGTCTAGGGACGGCAACGGGCTGTTAAAAGCCTGGATGGCGCATTTTCTAGCGTTCACCGGTCGTTGTGGTCGGTGCGCTCTGGGGCCGGCTACTGCCCGGTGGGAACTGGGTGTCTACAAAGCCCAGCTCAAATAGCTGGCGATAAGCTTTCTGACCGAGTTCGGACGTGGGGTTCTGCGATCGCACTACTTGGACGAGCAGCGGAACGGCGAGTTCGGGTTCCCCCTTAGCGCGGTGAACGAGTGCGAGGCGATAAGTAGCTTCGTCGCGCAATTGTGCAGTTTGGACTGCCTGCTGGCGCTGGCTCTCGGCAACGCGGAAGTCGATGCCCTGGAAGCTACTGGCAAGTTGTTGATAGAAATTGGAAAGCTGGTTGAATACGCGCCGGGCATCGAGGAGCCGTTCCTCAGCGAGGTCGTAATTTTCAGCATCGATCGCTTCCCCGGCCTCGGCTAAAAGGCGCTCGCCACCTTGCAGGCTGAGTAGGCTATCGGGTTGTGCAAGCGGGCGCGCCACCTCTTCAGATACGTCCGTACCATCTCCCTCAGTTTCTGCGGCGGCGTCATTTACTTCGACGGCGGGCGTTTGGGCGCGGACGGTGCTGGTGGCGCAACAGAGTACGCCAACGGTCAGGCAGCTTAGCGCGAAGTGAGAGAGCGGTCGCATCAACATTGCACGGTGCGGGAGGGGTTAAAACTTGACTTGGCGATCATATCATCTCAACGCAACCCCCCGTCCGAGCCCGAGCACGAGCGCCTTAGTGGAGTGACCCATACCACCGGGTTGGCGTATCGCTGGTGCCTGGTTGAAGCCATTGCTGCATAGCTCCGGGGTCGCGGCCGTCCCGATTTCGGTCCCGCGAACTCGCGCCTTACTGCTCGATTGAGGCGATCGCGCGATCGCGCACCTCATCCATACCTTCGATTAAATTTAACTGGCTGGCAGTTGGTTCCGAGCAGGTGTGGCCGTCGATAGATTGCTGGTGGATCGATTAAGGTGACCGAATGATAGTGAGAGCGGAACCATGGATTTGCGTGCGTTTTTAGAGCCGATCGCGAATTTCTTTAACGGGTTGGGCGTGCCAGAGCCAATTGTGCATTGGGGACATCCGATAATGATGGCGATCGTAGTGTTTGCGATGGGCAGCTTTGTCGGGTTGACGGGCTGGCGCGGTCGCGTGGTAACGGATGGCAGCACGGCAGTGCAAAGCCGCGCCGATCACCGCAAGCTCGCGCCTTGGATGTTTGCATTCATGGCGGCAGGCTATACGGGCGGTTTGTTGGCCTTAGTGATGCGCGACGAACCGATTTTGAGCAGCCCGCATTTTTGGACGGGGTCGGTGGTACTTGTGCTACTGGCAGTGAATGGCGCGCTCTCGCTGAGTGGGTTTGGTGGCAATCGTTCGCAGTTGCGAACCGCTCACGCTTATCTGGGCAGCGCTGTGTTGTGCTTGATGTTTGTGCACGCACTGCTAGGGCTGAAGCTGGGCTTGTCGATTTAGTCGGGCAATTGCATCTGAAAGCGACCGGCGGCGATCGCTGATGGCATCGCGGCTAGAGTGGGGCCGGACCAGACGCGCTGGAGCAACAGCATGGAGCGATCGCGGTCGGTTTTGTGGGGATGGGCATACATCGGTGGGCTGCTGGCGGCTGACGAGTTCGGGCTGGCGGCGGCCGTGCTGCACTGGCCGTCGGCGATCGCGGTAGCTGCGGTGCTGGCGATCGCGGGTGGAGTGGCGGCGGCAACGATCCCGCGGCGCTGGCGGCGGGGACCGCAACCGACCGCGTGGGTGACGGCCGGCGCGATTGCGGCCTTGGCGGTGATTTACTTGCATGCTCGCGTGCCGCAGCCGGGTCCGACCGATATCAGTCGCTTGTTCCAGCCGTTGTCCGAGTCCTCCAACGGGGTTACCGCGCCGGTAAATTATCTGGTTGGGACAGTCCAAGGTAGGGTACTGACGATTCCGCGCCAGTCGCGAGCGGACACCGCGCGTTTCGAGCTGGCGGTCGAAGAGTTCGAGCGGCGGGATGGGCCTTTGCAAACGGTGGGCGGCAGGTTGTACGTGAAGGTGCCGCGAGTCGCGGCGGCCGACGTGCTACCGGGACGGACAATCGCGGTAACAGGCGGCCTGTACCGACCGCGTCGGCCGGCCAATCCGGGGGCGTTTGACTTCAGCGCGTACCTGGCGCGGCGCGGCATTTTTGCTGGATTGTCGGCAGACGACGCTGAGGCGATCGCGGTGCTAGATCGGGCGATCGCGCCGGGTTGGTGGCAGCTTAGACGTCGCATCTCGTCGGCATTTGTCCGGGGGGTAGAGTCCCCGCGCGGTGAGACGATCGCCTCGGTGACGCTCGGGCGGCGCGCGACCGATCTACCGCCGGAGGTAAGCGATCGCTTCATTCGGGTTGGGTTGGCGCACGTGCTGGCCGCGTCGGGGTTTCATGTAGCGTTGCTGCTGGCTGCAGTGTTAGCAGCGACGCAGCGGTTCGTGCGGAGCTGGCGCGTCGGGATCGGGCTGGGTGTGCTGATGCTTTATGCAGGGCTGACGGGCGCGTCGCCGTCAGTGCTGAGAGCGGCGTTTATGGGTGCGGTAGTGCTGGTGGCGATGGCCGGCGATCGCAAAGTGAATGCCGTTGGTTCGCTATTGTTGGCAGCCGTGCTGTTGCTTCTGGTGAATCCGCTATGGATCGCAGATTTAGGGTTTCAGCTGAGCTTTTTGTCCGCGCTGGGACTGCTGGTGACAGTCGAGCCAATCGCGTGGTGGCTGAACTGGTTGCCGGTGCGGATTGCGGGGATCGTTGCTGTCCCGGTGGCGGTATTGCCGTGGGTGCTGCCGCTGCAGTTGCATGCATTCGGGGTCGTCGCTCCCTACAGCATCGTTGCCAGCATCATCACAACTCCACTAGTTATCCTCGTGAGCTATGGCGGGATGTTGGGCGCTGCAGCGGCAGCCATCTGGCCGGTTGCCGGCAGCGCGATCGCTTGGATAGTTCAGTTCCCGACGCTGATGTTGCTGGGAGTGGTGAGTTGGCTCGCGAGTCTGCCAGGAAGTACTCAGGCGCTGGGCACGATCGCCTCGTGGCACATGGGATTGTTATACCTCGCGATCGTAGTCATTTGGCAGTTCGCACGCGTGCGGCGGGTCTGGCCGTTGGTATTGTTTTTGGCGATCGTGTCGGTATTGGTGCCAGTGGTGGTGGCGCGCGCGACGTTGCAGCAAGTAGCAGTCCTAGAAGCCGGGCGCGAACAAGTTACCGTCGTGCGCGAACGCGGGACGGTGGCGGTGCTGGTGGATGTGGCACCGGAGCGGGGCAACGATGATGAGGCGGTGGAGCGGATGCGCGTGCGCGCAACCAATGTGGCAACCTACACGGTGCTGCCGTTCCTGCGCCAGCAAGGGATCGATCGCATTGACTTGGGCGTGGCGCTGTCACCGGAGGCAGCAGCATGCTGGTCGGAGATCGCCGAGGAAGTTGCGGTTGGGGAGTTGTGGACCGAACCGCTGGCAGTTGGAGAGCGGTTCGCTCTGGGCGACAGCGCGATTGCAGTGCGCCAAGTGGAGCCGCTGCTGCTGTCGATGCAGTTGGGCACAGCGTCGTGGGTGATTTCGGGCGATCGCCTTGGAGATTCCCAGTGCCGGTCGCGATCGCTGCAGGCGGCTGAAGTGCTGGATGCAGACGTGTTGTTGTGGACGGGCAGCCCGATAGATTACGACTGGCTGCGCGCGCTCGATCCGGAGGTGGCGATCGCCTCGGCGCGATCGGTGGCTCGCTGCGCTCGCCGCCAACTCTACCGCCAAGCAACGGATGTGCTGTGGACCGGTCGCGATGGCGCGCTGCTCTGGACACCGCAGGGGGGATGGGAAACGTTCCGCAGTCGCGAGGCAATTGGCGATTAGCGGTTCGACGCTCCTAGTTGGGTCTGGCTGCGGCCCGATGCCACACTCTCGCCAGCACGCGACGCTCGTTACCGCTGGTATCGATCCATCAACCCCGCTACCAGGTGGGCACCTTCTACAGCCACACGTCTAAGCAAAACGTTGAGATGTGCAGAATCTTGAGAGTAAGTGTCACCATGCAACACTACTTTGAGGTGCGTCAGTGAAAAAACCAAGTTCGCTCGCGATCCCTGTTCCCGCAATCACTGAAACAGCTTAGGACCGATGAAGGGGGCAAGCACTAGCACCACCTTGAGCGCCAAGGGAGCCAGAAGTAAGCTCAGAACACCGCAGATTGCTGCCACAGCTACTGCCGCAACTCTGACAATCTCCTCCTGAACGCTCAGGCTCAGAAGGGTTGCAGCTACGGCAAGTACCAGCGAAATCAGCAACGGCATAATCTAATACCAATAATTCAATCCACTCAAGAGAACTACCGACCTCAGAAGCTTCAGGTGCGGATACCGCCGCATGTCAATTTAGTGTGGGTATCTGCTTAAGGCAAAGTAGAGTTCGTATTGATAACTTCATTAACAAATATAACGTTGCCAAGCACCTGTCAACCGCGTGAAGGAGAGATCTCGCCGTCTGATATGGCTTGGGTGTCCGCAAATCATCACTCATCATGATAGAAACGATAGAGTAATCGGTCGTCTTCGCAGGCGCGAACGCCCGTGACGTTGAGCATCCAACCCTCAGCAATTAGCCTATGCCCGAGGCTCAGAGCATCCGCTCGCGAAAGATGAAGATGCGATTTTAGCCAGGCAGTTGCCTCGCTACCTCGAAAACAGCGTGGGTACACGCGACAGCGATAGCGCCTGCTCTTAATACTTACGCCGGTTGGCGATCGCATTTGCGCGACGAGTATCTTGAGATCGATCGCTGCCACAAGATTCTCGTTCGAATCGCCGCGGCGGGCAGTGCGATCCTGGTACCAAAGGGTCCAGGCATTGCGATCGTCCACAAGCAGCACGTACACTTTTCCGTCGAATGCTTCGAAGTGCTGGCGGCTTAACTGCACGGCAGCATCGCGACGGTGGAGTGCGATCGTTTCACCCTTAATAAACAAACGCCCTCGGTACTCAGCTCCCGGCACGACTTGTATTGTTCCACCGACCTGCTGTACGAGCGGGCAATATTCGAGCTGGCTGGCTTCCAGAATCAGCATCGCTATTTCCGCATTGCCGCTCCGCACCTGAGCTCGGCGACTATAACCAAGACTACTTGCAGAGGACCAGCTGCATCTGCAGGCTTCACGCAGCCCGCAATTTGGAGCCCGTGAGGATCCTGCCGATCGGTCCGCTATCAACGCAACTGCAGCCGGGTAAATACGAACTGAAATCGCGACCGGGCGCGTCAAACGTACATTTCAATTCCCTACACGACCTGTTGCACATCGCATAAACAGTTTTGAGTTTGCTGTATATGCAAGTATTTAGAATTGCACATGATGCAGCAGATGACGCGATCGAAAACACACTATAGCTGAGATCTCAGCACCTATCGGTTTTGAAGATTCGAACCTGGCTGCCATTCCGATACAAAACTTATCTTCAGTAAAAGTTATTCGTGCAACAACGAATCCCATTGGTTATGGGTCGCAATCGAGCGGGAACTTCCGGGATACTGGGATAGCGACGAGCAACGACAATAGTCCTGATGGAGTGCCTATGTCTTGGCCGGAATTTCTGTTGATGACGCTGTTCAATGCGGCTGCCTGCATTCTCTTGCCTCGAGTCATTACGATCGACTGGGCAAGATTGCTCGGGCAGTGGGCAGGATCGGCACTCCCAGACGCTGATGATGTTCCTACGGCTCCGGCCGAGTAGAGCTTAGACGCCCACAACCCTAAACTGTTGACTAGTTGACATGGCAACGAGCGGTTGAGCTATTGCCCGATACGAGCACCAGTAGTGCGCAACTATTGCCAGCCTTATCGATTTAGCAAGCACAGCCGGAACTTCTTTACGTAAATCCGGCTGTGCGGCATTTAAGCTATTTATCAAAATTTCGAGTTGGAGGTGCAACTGATAGTGCCGGAGGCAATCGACCTCGGCACCTTTTGCAACCCCGCTGTTCGGGGTGCTATTGGCAATCGCCGATCTAGCTAATTGTCTAGCTAAGGTTGCTCTATAGGATACCGAATTGGATCTCAACCAGTTGCAGGAAGATATCGTCTGACAAAGTTTCTGCGATCGAACAGCCTCAGGCACTCGTGCTACGGCGGAGTTCTGCGGCTCTAACGCGGCCGATGCGATAGTCTCCGGTAGAGTCGGCGAAATCCGTAGTGGCAGGTAGGCGATCGTGCTGAATCCCAAACAGATTAACTCAGTGGGTTTGCCCAGCCGAGCTAAAGGACTAGAGCGACGGGAGCGACAGCATTTCTTACTCTATTAAAGTGGCATATCCGAAGGTGACGTTGAACGCTCGGCACCAGATTGCAACAGCGCTGAAGTCGTCGAGGTCGAGGTCGTTGGGGAGGACGTAGCGCTGAGTGCCCTCAAAGCTTTGCAGCGCGGCAAGCGTTACATAGCGACTTGCTTCAAGATTCACCGGCACCGAGGTGCCGCGATAGAGCACGACTTGTACGTCCGGTCCCTCAGCAGTTGTAAAGCCGGAGTCGAAGACCAGGACCCGGCGGTTGTTTTCCAAGACAATGCGCGCTGTTCCTTTGGTGGGATGGTCTTGCTCTGTGGTGACAAAAGTTCCGCTGGCAATGAGATTGGTGTTTTGAGCAAGCTGAACGCGAGTTTCGCTATGACGGACTGAGGAGAGTTCGCCGGCCGAAATGGCAGGAGCGTAGGCCGAGGCAAGCATTAGTAGCGAAAGGGTTCCAAAGACTAAGCGTTTCATCGCGTGTTCCTCTGAGGGGTTGTGCGGGATCGATCGCTGACAGTTCCTAAAATGCGATCGGCGTCTGAGTGCAGACTGACTGGGAACTAAGCTGAGGCTAATCCTTTGCTGAGGGCCGGCTGAGCGCGCGATCGCGCCGTCTTCCGATCCCAAGTGGGCGATCGCTACAATGGTCGGGTCCTTTTCGGCTGCGCCCGTCATGTCCGTCAGAGTCCGCATTGCTCCCAGCCCCACCGGCAAACTCCACATCGGTACCGCACGTACGGCCGTGTTCAACTGGCTGTTCGCCCGCCATCACGGGGGCACGTTTATCCTGCGCGTGGAAGACACCGATACGGCGCGATCGCGTCCGGAATTCACTGAGAACATCAAGGCGGGACTGACCTGGCTCGGTATGACTTGGGACGAAGGACCGTATTTTCAATCCGAGCGCTTGCACCTATATCGCGAGGCCGTCCAAACGCTGCTCGATAAAGGTCTGGCTTACCGCTGCTTCACCTCGGAAGAAGAGTTGAAAGCCTTACGCGATCGCCAACGGGCGGTCAACCAAGCGCCGCGCTACGACAACCGCCACCGGGACCTCACACCAGAGCAATGCGCCGCTTTCGAAGCCGAAGGCCGGCGGCCGGTGATTCGCTTCCGCATCGATGACGATCGCGAGGTCGTCTGGGACGACTGCGTCCGCGGTCGTGTGGCTTGGCAGGCAGGGGATCTGGGCGGTGACATGGTCATCGCACGGCGTTCCGAGACCGAGGATTTCGGACAACCTCTGTACAACCTGGCGGTGGTAGTGGACGACTTAGAGATGCAGATCTCCCATGTCATTCGCGGCGAAGACCACATTGCCAACACCGCCAAGCAAATTTTGCTCTACGAGGCATTTGGCGCGAAGGAGCCAGCTTTCGCGCATACGCCGCTGATCCTCAACGAGCAAGGTCAAAAGCTATCCAAGCGCGATAACGTTACGTCGATTTTCGACTTTCGCGACCTGGGTTTATTACCCAAGGCAATGGCAAACTATATGGCACTGTTAGGCTGGACGCCTCCGGATTCGACCCAGGAGCTCTTCACGCTCTCCGAAGCCGCCAAGCTGTTTAGCCTCGATCGCGTCAGTAAAGCCGGGGCTAAGTTCGACTGGGCGAAGCTGGATTGGATCAACAGTCAGTATTTACACCACCTACCCCCTACCGATTTGGTCGAGCTGCTGGTGCCGCGCTGGCAAGCCGCTGGGTTTGCCTTCGACCTAGAGCGCGATCGTCCCTGGCTGGAAGATATGGCTGCGCTGATCGCCACGAGCCTGACGCGCCTGAGTGACGCAACCGAGCAAAGTCAGGTGTTTTTCGCCAAGACACTAAGTTTCAGCGACGCTGCGACCACACAGCTCCAGCAAGACGGCGTTGGCGCTATCCTTCAAGCAACGGCGGACAGGCTGGCCGACCGCTCGCCGTTCGATCTGGAATCCGCGCAAGATTTGGTCAAACATGTGACGAAGGCCTGCGGCGTGAAGAAGGGCGTCGTAATGAAATCCTTGCGGGCTGCCCTTACAGGCGACCTACGCGGTCACGATCTGATGCAGTCGTGGTTGCTGTTCAACCGCCGCGGTCTTGATGCGTCGCGTTTGCAGGATGCGCTCGCGATCGCCAAAAAGTAAGCGCCCTTACTTACGGAGGACACATAGCAACGATACGTGCGCGAGCGCAAGCCCTTATGGAATTCTTGCAGCTACGAGAAACCGAGCCGGCAAAGTGAGTTTGTCGCTGAAGAGATCCTACAAAAGCCGATGCCGAAACGGCAGCAGGGTTTGTTGCAAATCGAACTTGGGTAAACAACTACACTTGCAGTGGGGGCGCAGCGCGGGATGCTAGTGCTCTCCAAGCTGTGCTGCATTGTCGGCGATCGCCTCCCCGTTCTCTATCTGGTTAGGGTGCTAAAGCAACGTTTTCCGCGTGATGAAACCAGGAAGATTGCCAAAGATTCGATATAGCTTCGAATGGGGGCATCCAGATTCTCTTGCCGTTGAATCTAGCATCACGCCGCAATGCTAGTAGGTTCACTGTTCGGGAAAAGCTTTAGCTAGCCTAGCTTAAGCCGGTAATACTAAATCCGGGACAATGTGATGCGAGTAGTGAGCCTGTAAATGTTTTTTGTGTAAGCGGTCAGAGAGATAACCCAATAGGAGACCGCAACCCATGCCCAGACGCGAGTCAGAACCCTCCGAAGCCGACCAGCTTCTCAACCAACTCCTGCAGCATTACTCCGGTCCCTAGCAAATCCTCGGCGAGCATGGGCTGCTCAAACAGCTCACCACCCGTTTGGTCGAACCCGCCCTCCAAGGCGAATTGACCCACCACCTCTAGCAGCAGGCTGCCGATCCCAATGCCCTGCCCAACAGTCGCAACGGCGACTCGCGCCAAACCGTCCACAGCAACCAAGGCAGCCTCGAGCTGCAGATTCCGCGCGACCGTCGCAGCGAATTCACGCCCGTCCTCGTGCCTAAAGGTCAACGTTGCCTAGCGGGCATAGACGAGAAGATTCTGGCACTCTCCGCCCGTGGGAGCAGCACCCAGACCTTCAGGCACAACTGCGCGACCTCTATGGTGTGGACATCTCCCCGAGCTGGTCAGTCAGGTCACCTATACCGTGCTGGCCGAGCTGCGCCAGTGACACTCTCGCCCGCTAGCGGCAATCTACCCAATTGTCTGGCTCGATGCCCTGCGGGTGAAAGTCCGCCAACCAGGACGAGCGGGTGCAGTCGGTGTCGATTTATCTGGGGCTGGGGGTGACCCTGGATGGGCAGATGGAAGTGCTAGGGTGTGGCTGTCGCCGAACGGGTGCGCCAAGTTCTGGTTGTCGGTGTTGAGGGACCTGAAGAACCGGGGAGGGGAGCGCATCTTCATCACCTGCGTCGATGAGCTGAGCGCGTTTTCCGAGGCGATCGCCGCGACATTGCTCGAGGCCGGGGTGCAACTGTGTCTGGTGCCCAGGTGTGCAACTCGCTGCATTACGTTGGCTGGAAGCAGCGCAAGACCCCCAGCAGCGGACCTGAAAGCGATTTACCGCGCGGCGACGGTAGCTGTCGCCGAGGATGCGCTAGCAGAGTTCGCCGAGAAGTGGGATCCCACCGACCCGACCATCAGCGCGATGTAATTGCGGCACTGGGAGCAAGTCATCTCGTTCTTCGATTACCCGCCAGAAATCCGGCGAGTGATTGACACGACCAACGCGTTTGAATCGCCGAACGACTCGTTGCGGAAGGTATTGAAGACCAAGGGGTCATTTCCGTCAGAGGCAGCAGTCTTCAAGTTGCTCTACCTAGCGCTGGAGAAGATTGACGATAAATGGACGATGCCACTGGCGAACTGGAAGGTAGTGCTAGCGCGATTTGCCATCGAGCATCCCGAGTGCTTCACCGACTGAGGTCTACTTGCTTACACAAAAAACTTGACACCCCCTCATCGAGCCCTCCTTGTTCTTTCTTCGCAAACACCAGCTTTTGTCCAAAGTCCAGATCGAATCGGTTCCCCCACAGGGCAGGGATCGATCGCATCGGGGTCAACCTATCCTGTGGTCTAACATCCGGGCGAGCTGACTCGACCTACCTAGCCTGGATTATTCACGAACTCTTATGCCGAGACCTTAAACCTTTTGCCGTGCAAGGCTTGCAGGCTTTTTTTTCTCAATGACAGTGCTTTCTATACACGCAGATTGGAGCCTATTCAGAGCAAGGGTTTGAGGCTGCGTCAAAATTTTCGTGAATAATCCAGTCTAGATCGCGTTTTCTGGCTAAGAAAGCCTAAACCCCTTACAAAACTGTTGGCAATCTTCGGAAATAACGGGCTCTGTCTACCCAGAAGGTGAACGAAAACCTATGCTTAACGGTTGGCGCTGTCGTTCCAGCTTCTATCGCTAGCAATCGACTTAAACTTTTACCAAACTTGGTATTGCGAGGAGCAGCTTATCTAGAACTCATCTTAGATCGTTGCTCCTCGGGCAATAACCGTTGCCGAATTGCAACCGCCTGGGCGATCCCGCCAGGCAGACCGTTGGGGAGAGTGCGATGCGATCGGGTCAGTCAACTTCGCCTGCGTGATAAGAGCTGCGTACCAACGGACCCGAACGGACGTGGGTAAATCCCTGTTCCCGTGCCAGACTACCCAGACGGTCGAATTCCTCTGGAGTCCAGTATTTCTGCACCGGTAAATGCGCCAGCGATGGGCGCAAATACTGCCCCAGGGTAAGGCGATCGCAACCGACCGAGCGCAGGTCGTGCAGAGCATCTAAGACTTCGGCTTCGGTTTCGCCCAGCCCCAGCATCAGCCCAGATTTCGTCGGTACGCTAGGATCGCAAGCTCGCACGAGCCTCAACACCTCAAGCGAGCGTTCGTATTTTGCCCCGCGACGTACCGGACCTTGCAAGCGCCGAACGGTTTCGAGGTTGTGGTTATAGCACGCAGGTCGGGCTTTCACTAACGTCCGGACGCGATCGCGTTGCTGCTGCACGGCATCACGGCCGCCCCAAAAGTCAGGCGTCAGCACTTCAATTTGCGTCTGCGGGCAGTGTTGGCGGATTGCCTGCATCGTCTTTACAAACCAACTCGCACCTCCGTCGTCGAGATCGTCGCGGGCCACCGCTGTTAGCACTACGTAGTGCAATCCCAGTATTGCCACGGATTCAGCCACCTTCTGGGGTTCCTCCGGGTCGAGGGATTCCGGTGCGCGTCCTTTGTCAACCTGACAGAATCCACAGGCACGCGTGCAGGTCGGTCCCATCAGCAAAAACGTTGCCGTACCTCGCGAGTAGCATTCACCGCGATTAGGGCAACGTCCTTCTTCACAAATCGTATAGATCTGACGTTGCTTGACAATCTGCTGCACGTTGGAGATTTCGCTGGCGTTGCCGAACGGGCGCCTGAGCCAGGGGGGTAAGACGGGATGAGGTAATCGCAGCGACCCAGGTAATGGTGGGATTGACGTCATAGTGTATGCGCGATCGATTGAGGTGCATTGCAGGATCGAGGCTCGGGCAGATGCGCCTCTGGAGGTCGAGATATTCCGAATTCGTTTGGCATGGTGGCGACAGCTTTGGGCGGTCGTTGCAACCCGCTCCAGCATGGTAGCCAAGACCGCGCCTCTCAACTGTTGTAACGAGTGTTACTGGCGGGTAAACTTTCGCTGAGGAAGCGTGCTGCAGAATTGCCTTCGCCCCCCATTCGAAGTGAGAGGAGTGTTCGATTCTTTGAGTGGGGTTTGGGAATATGCCCGCCCGCTGCCGAGCGCCGTTGTTTTTCGCCAATGCATAGCGGAAACTGCGGTATAGTGCTCGAAAACGCACTTTTTTGACGCGTTAACTGGCATCTACAAAGCTCGCATCCCTACTGCATCCCAATTTTTGAGGAGTTAGCCGTGGCAGTGCAACGGATCCTAGTCATCGACGACAGTCGGATGATTCGCATGCGGATCATCGACATGCTGCCTACGAACAATGTCGAGGTGATCGAAGCACGGGACGGGCGTGAAGGACTCGAGCTCATTCGCACCCAGAACCCCAACTTGATTTTGCTCGACTTCCTCCTACCTAAGATGAGCGGTTGGGACGTGTATCGAGAAGTCCAGAAGCAACCGCAATTCCGGGCTATTCCGCTCGTGGTTATGTCCGGCCGCAAGGAAGAAGTCACTGAGAAGCTGCCCGAGCCTTTTGAGCACTTTGCCTTTATCGAGAAGCCGTTTGAGAAAGAGCAGCTGATCGAGGCAATTAAAGATGCTCGCACCAAGGTTACCCCGATGCCCAAGCCGGCCGATGCCCCGATCGCAGCTGCACCCGTATCTGATGCAGCCGCAGCGGAGGTCCAGGAATTGCGTACAAAGGTTGCGGCATTGGAGAAAGAAACCGTCCTTCTCAAGAAGCAGCTAGTGCAAATAGTTGCGTTTCTTAAGCGCAAGCTGCGTTAGCCGACAGTTTCTGAGAAATGGATTCGGTCGATCTCGATCCCGAGCAGTTCGCACGTGGTAGAGCATAATGTTGTTTGTTGTCAAAGTACTCGGATTATCGGGGGCGATCGCCGTTTTCATTCGGCTTTACGGTATGGAACGCACCCTGCAGCCAGATGCAACAGCAGCAATGATGGGGGTCTTGACTCTTCCGTTATTGATAGCAGCCGTCCTGGTAACGCGCTGGCTGGCAATTGATCGTACGGAGAGTCCGCAATCCAATCGCTGAAATTCCATCGCCAGTGCTGCTCCATTGGGTTTGTCGGGAAGCCCGACTGACACACTACCCACAGCGGCAGTTTGGCTTTGGCAAACTATCGACATCTGCCCTACCAGACCTTAACTCGCTCCCCAGTCTCCAACTCGCTGCCTAAAAAACTTCTCTAGTCACCATGGCATTGCCGCCCGTCAGAGTAGGTCGGGCAAATGCCTCGGACGAGAAGTCTACTACCTAGGGCTAACGCATATTGAGTACACTGCCACGACTGAATTAGGGATTCAGCGCTCTGTCGAGCTTGAACCGAGCTCTCCGTTCTCAACCAGTCCAGCTCCAGCCTAGCTAATTGTAAAAATGTAGCTGGGGTTCCGAGGATGTGTTTGCCCTAGTCTACGGCCTGGAAATCTTGGCAAAACGGGCAGCCTGGCGCCAGAATGGACTGGTAGCATGTTTTGGATTGGCGACTGTTTCGTGAACACCATCCGCACCGTTTCCGATACTAAGCGCAGCTTTTACACGCTGCACGCTCGCCCGATTAATTCGGTCTACCGGCGCGTGGTGGAAGAGCTGATGGTCGAGATGCACCTGCTTTCGGTCAACACCGATTTTCGTTATGACCCGCTTTACGCCCTCGGCATTACGACCGCGTTCGATCGCTTCATGCTCGGCTACACACCTGCGGAGGACAAGGACTCAATCTTCGGCGCGATCTGCCGCGCCGTAGAATGCGATCCTCAGCAGGTGCGCAGCGATGCCGACCGCGCGCGCGCGCTTACAGAGTCGACGGATGGGGACGCCGTCTCGGCCTGGCTGCGTACTGAGCGAACCTTCGACGGTGACGATATCCTGAACGACTTGCCGGGGGCAATCGCCAACAACCCCCGCTTCAAGTACAGTCGCCTATTCGCAATCGGGCTTTACGCATTTCTCACTGCGGCCGACACCGCGCTGATTGAAGATGAAGACCGTCGCAGAGCAGCGCTTGAGCAAGCCTGCGAAGCACTGAGCCTGCCCCGCGAGAAATTCGAAAAAGACCTCGACCTTTACCGCAGCAATTTGGAGAAAATGGAGCAAGCTCGCCTCGCAATTGAGGACGCACTATTGAGCAGTCGAAAACAGCGCGAACGACGCCAGCAGGAACGAGCTGCCGCAGAAAGCAGCGGCGACACTGAAGCTTCACCTGTCGAGGAGGCTACCGACTCGTCCTCGGAACCATCGACCTCGTAGCCCGCAAGCTCGACAAACTCCGGGAAGGTTGCCGAATTACCTTCGTCGATTACATTGCCGAAGTTCCGCGCTCGCTCGGGAGCTTTGTCAGGGTTTGCTGATAAAGTCCACAAATCAAATCTAGGGGGTAGAGAGCTTATGGAATCAGGCTTTTACCAACAAGCTCCAGCTTTTTGCCTCGGATTCTCGGCCCAAGTGTAAGGGTATTGAGTCTCTGGTGCCTATAACCGTGCACTTTTCTGGCATAGAAAACGCTGAGATCCTTTCATTGAAATAATCCAGCCTTTTTCAGCAAACCCTATGTTACGGGACTAGCGAGCAAGAAAGCGTCCGATATGTGCGACATCCCAACCGTGTTTTCCGGTCGTCCGGGGAGATGCTAGAGGGCTGGCGTCAGGCGCTCGACCAGACGATCTGCATTTAACAATCCTTCAATGCGATCCACGGGCTGTCCGTCGCGAAACAATATCAGCGTTGGCAGCGCTTCGATATCGTAATCCGATGCGAGTTGCGGGTACTTCTCGGTGTCGATCTTGATCACTTGCAGGCGCGTCCCCAACCGTACCTTCACCTCTTCTAGGATCGGAGCCAACATCTGGCACGGACCGCACCAAGTGGCATAAAAGTCCACGAGTAGGGGCGTTTGCGCGCGAGCAAGTAAATCCTGAAAACTAGAAAACTGCTGTTTGACGGTCGCCATAGCTGTCTGTACGTTAAATCTGGCTTGACTGTGGAGGCTTAATTGTAAAGTAGGGATTCGGTCGGACAAGCGATCGCACATAAAAGGAGCATTAAGTTTTATGGAAGCAGCAACAGCCGGAGTTGCCATCGTCACGGGTGCATCGCGAGGCATCGGTCGCGCGATCGCGATCGCCCTTGCCCGAGCTGGATTGAAAGTCATCGTCAACTACGCGCGCTCGGCCGAAGCCGCTGAGGAAGTCGTCGCGGCGATCGCGGCAAGTGGCGGCGAGGCAATTGCTTTTGGAGCTGATGTCGGTCAAGCCGAGCAAGTAGACGCATTAATTAAGACGACCAAAGAGACATTCGGGCGGGTGGACGTGCTGGTAAACAATGCCGGCATCACGCGCGACACGCTGCTACTGCGCATGAAGCACGCCGACTGGCAAGCGGTGATCGACCTCAATCTCACAGGCGTGTTTTTATGCACGCAAGCCGTTAGTAAGCTTATGCTCAAACAGCGCAGCGGTCGCATCATCAACATCGCTTCGGTTGCCGGGCAAATGGGCAATCCCGGGCAAGCTAACTACAGCGCCGCAAAAGCTGGTGTCATCGGCTTCACCAAAACGGTCGCCAAAGAACTAGCCAGTCGCGGCGTCACTGCCAATGCTGTAGCCCCCGGTTTTATTGCCACCGACATGACACGCGACCTTGCTGCCGACGAAATCCTGAAGTTGATACCCCTCGGTCGCTATGGAGAACCGGCAGAGGTTGCTGGCATGGTGCGATTCCTGGCAACCGATCCGGCTGCTGCTTATATTACCGGTCAGACCTTTAATGTCGATGGTGGGATGATTATGGGATGATGGTCTGAACCCAATTGCATGGTGCGCGATCGCCCGCCAAGCCTTTGCCGAGGGTGTAAGAGGAAAGTAGTTTTGTAAACAATAAATGTAGTCCTATAGGTGAGGGTGGCGCAGGTGCAGAACCCGCGGGCAGCGATACTCCGAACCCAGCCCGAGCATCCCACTTCAGGACAACAAAAAAATACTGCTTTTCTCTTAAGCTCGACGGAATCGCGCTAACTTTCAGAGCTTTCTTGGACCTCATGCCTGACTTTTCCCGCGGACATCCAGTTGGAGTTGCTCCTGCACGGATGACCCTGCTGGCTGGAAGCTTTTTACTGTTTGGTTGGTTGACAGGTATGCCGGTGGCGATGGCGCAGTCGCCCCCCTCGCCTCGTCTGACCCAGCAGCCGAGCTCGCTACCGCCCGATCTATCTGGGGAGCCGCCCAACCGCTTCGACCCGCTGCCCGAACGCACGCCCGAGCCCACAACACCGACGCCACTGCCGCCGCCAGTTGAGCTCTTGACACCCAACTCAGAATCCGAGCCGGACGCATCCACTCCAAACGGAGATTTAACGGTTGTGGTCGAGCGCTTCGAGGTTCTTGGCAGCACGGTATTTACACCCGAAGAGCTGGCGAACCTCCTTGCACCCTTTACAAACCGCCCTCTGACCTTTGCCGAGCTGCTCGCCGCGCGCTCGGCCGTCACCGACTTGTACGTCGATAACGGCTATATCTCGTCTGGAGCGCTCATTCCTCCGCAGGAACTCGTCAATGGCGTCGTGACGATCGAAGTCGTGGAAGGCGGGCTCGAAACCATCGACGCGATCGTCAGCGGGGGCAATTTGCGCCCGGCGTACGTTCGCAACCGCATCGCTCTAGCTGCGGATGCACCGCTGAACATCAACCGCCTGCGCGACGCACTACAGCTACTGCAAATCGATCCGCGCGTGGAGCGCTTGGAGGCAGAGCTATCTGCCAGTCCGCAACCGGGATTGAGCCTTTTGACCGTAGAGGTAACGACGGCAAAAACCTTCGGGCTCGACCTAGAGTTCGATAACGGGCGATCGCCGAGTGTCGGAAGTTTCCGCCGTCGCCTCACTCTCTTGGACGAGAATCTAACCGGTATCGGCGACGAGCTGTTCTTAAGCTACACCAATACTACGGGCAGCAACGCCATCGACTTCGAGTACGGGCTACCGGTCAACCCGCGCAACGGGTCGGTGTCATTTGCGTTCGGCTTTAGTAACAACAGCGTCATCGTGGATCCATTTGCCGCACTCGATATCGAGTCGGATTCGCGCTATTACGAGCTGACCTACCGCCAGCCGCTGATCGAAACGCCGCGTCGCGAGTTGGCGGTGGGGTTGACGGTCTCCCGCCTTGCCAGCGACACCGAGCTTTTGAACGTGCCGTTTCCGCTGGCATTCGGGGCGAACGCAGAGGGGGAAACTCGCATCAATGCTCTACGACTCGTGCAGGAGTTCACCCAGCGGGCAGAGCGACAGGTGTTTGCGGTGCGATCGCAGCTCAGCGTTGGCATCGATGCCTTCAATGCGACAACCAACGACGGCGACATCCCAGACTCGAACTTCGTAGCGTGGCGGTTGCAGGGTCAGTTCGTGCGCGCGCTTTACGAGGACGCGTTGTTCGTCGTCCGCGGCGACCTACAGCTGAGCGATCGCCCGCTGGTGTCCCTAGAGCAGTTCAGCGTTGGCGGGTGGCAAAGCGTACGCGGCTATCGCCAGGATTTTTTGCTAACCGATAACGGTGCGCTGATAACGTCAGAAGTGCGCTTGCCGATTTTCCGGGCGCGAAACATTAACGGCGTCTTGCAGATAGTTCCGTTTGTCGATGTCGGTTCGGGCTGGAACAACAACAGCATTCCCGACCCCGATCCGGGCACGTTGGTAGGCATCGGCGCTGGCTTGCTGTGGCAGCAGGGAGATCGCTGGTTCATGCGCGTCGACTACGGTATTCCGCTGGTAGATGATGAGATGGATGGCGACACGCTTCAGGAAGATGGAGTGTATTTCTCGATTGTCGTCTCGCCGTTTTAGCCCATTACGGCCAGCCGCGCCTCAAGCAAACACTCGCACTTGCACGGTAACTAACCACGTTCGGACCCGAATTTGAGGGATTTTGCAACATTGCATCCGAATCGAACCGAGCGTAGCCGAGCAAGAAAAAGCTAATCCCTACCAACACTGCCAGTTGCAATATCCTCGTCCCATCGCGATCGCCAGACTGCTACCCCAACAACAGCGCTTTATTCTAGTCGCACTTGCCAGACTCACAGAAGCTGTAAATCGTCTGCGTTGCCAACTTCTGACAGACGACTGACGGTCTGTCTGCGCCCAGCACGAACGACTGACGATCCAGTCGCATCTGCAGGCCGACCATCGGGTCTTCACCCGGCGAGACGAGAAACTCCAGGCGGAGCACTTTATCCCACGCCCCCAACTCGTCGAGGATCGGTGCAATCGCTCGGATGTAGGGATGATCCGGATCGCGAAACCACTCTGAGGTGGTCAAGTCAGCTTGGTCGAAACCCAAATGCAGGGTCAGATCCGGCTTGCCAAACAAGGCGATCGCCACCGGTCGCGCTTCTTCTTGCACCACCAAACTCTGCCGCCGCGCCAGTTCGCGTACGCACTCCAAGCGCTCGTAACGCTCGGTCGGCGTCGTCGAGTCGCGCCAGGCAATCGCCACGCCAACCAGGTAGCTCTGCAGCAACATGTGGTCGAGCTTGCTGGCTTTAGTAGCCAGGTACGTCGAGTTATACTGAGTGGCTTCAATTAGCAATGGGACGCGCTCGACGACTTCCAAACCGTAGCCCCGCAGTCCGGCAATCTTGCGCGGGTTGTTGGTGATCAGGCGAATCTGGCGCACGCCCAAGTCATTGAGCATCTGCGCGCCCATGCCGTAATCGCGCAGGTCTGCCGGGAAGCCCAGCTTTTCATTTGCTTCCACCGTGTCCAGGCCCATATCCTGCAACGAGTAGGCTTTGAGCTTGTTGAGTAAGCCGATGCCTCGCCCTTCCTGGCGCAGGTACACAACAACGCCTTGACCGGCACTTTCGAGCATCTTCAACGCCGCTTCCAACTGCATCCGGCAGTCACAGCGCATCGACCCCAGCGCGTCTCCGGTCAAACACTCCGAGTGCATGCGGACCAACACTGGATGCTGTCCGAACTCCGCCGGATTGCCCTTGACAACGGCTATGTGCTCGCTGCCGTCGAGTTCGTTGCGGTAGGCATAGATCTCGAACTCACCGAACTGACTGGGAAACTTGCAAATGGTCTCGCGGCGGACGAAGCGATCGTGCTGCAAGCGATACTCGATCAAATCGGCTATGCCGATCAGCTTGAGACCGTGCTTGCGCGCGTAATCGCTTAATTGGGGCAGCCGCGCCATCGATCCGTCCGGATTCTGGATCTCGCAGATGACGCCCGCTGGCTTCATTCCTGCCAGTCGCGCTAGGTCCACAGCCGCTTCCGTGTGTCCGGCTCGCTTGAGAACGCCACCTTCACGTGCCCGAATCGGAAACACGTGCCCCGGGCGGGCGAGATCGTCCGGCTTGGTTGTCGGGTCGAGGGCTGCTTGAATCGTGCGGGCGCGATCCTCGGCAGAAATACCCGTAGTAACGCCCAAGTGACCTGCCGCATCGATGCTGACGGTAAAAGCCGTTTGGTTGCTATCGGTGTTGCGCGTCACCATCAGGGGTAAGTCCAGCGCGTCCAGGCGATCGCCCTTCATTGCCAAGCAGATCAATCCGCGCGCTTCTACGGCCATGAAATTAATGGCATCTGGAGTAATCGCTTCGGCGGCGCAAATCAGATCGCCTTCATTCTCTCGATTCTCGTCATCGACGACGACGACCATGCGACCGGCGCGGATGTCCGCAATTGCGGCTTCAATGTCGTCAAAGATTGGGGACGTGTACTGCGCTTGCACGGGGTGTTGGGATCCGTCTCGACTGGGGAGCAGTTGGAACTGTTAGAGTTACCGATGAGAAATCTTGTAAATTTTTATTAAAATAACGGCTCGGTAACCGATTGTAGCGCGTTCGCAGGAACAGCAGCAGCCTGGGATTGCTGCTGTTGTTCGTCCGGTTTGATACTAAAATGCAGCCATCGCCAGCAGGGTAAGCGCTGCAATGCGCTCGAGCGCTAGGGACTTCCGGGAAAACCCGCTTCACTGCAGGCAACCATCCAGCGGAGACGGGCGAACCTAAGGTCGAACCTAAGGCAGTCAAAGGTAGCACTACAGCACCCAAGCGGAATTGCGAACGAATATTATGGGCGACTCAGACCGCATCCCAGTTGGCATTATCGGCGCGTCCGGCTATGGCGGCGTGCAGCTCGTCCGACTATTGCTCGACCACCCGCGCGTGGAAATCGCCTATCTTGGCGGCGACAGCAGTGCAGGCAGACCTTATGCCGATCTGTATCCCCATCTCGGACATCGCTTTCCGCAGGCGGTTGAGCCCATCGACCTCGACGCGATCGCCGCTCGATGCGAGATCGTGTTTCTGGGGTTGCCCCACGGGCTGGCATACGAACTGGTACCTGGTTTGCTAGAGCGCGGCTGCCGCGTATTCGATTTATCGGCAGATTACCGCTTTCAAAACTTGGACGATTACACGGCGGCTTACAGCATCGATCGCCGCGATCGCGAGGTGGCTGCCAGCGCAGTATACGGTCTGCCAGAGTTATATCGCGGCCGAATCGAGGAGACCCGTTTGGTCGGCTGTCCGGGGTGCTATCCAACGGCCAGTCTGCTGGCACTTGCGCCGCTACTAAAACAAGGGTTGATCGACTTAGAAACCGTGGTGATCGATGCAAAGTCAGGGACGTCCGGCAGCGGGCGCAAGGCGAAGATCGGGATGCTCCTAGCCGAGGCGGACAGCACGGTTACGGCCTACGGCGTGGCCGGACACCGTCACACGCCGGAAATCGAGCAATTGTGCAGCGAGCTGGCCGGTCAGGAGATGCGCGTTCAGTTTACCCCTCATCTCATGCCGATGGTACGCGGGATGCTGGCAACCGTTTATGCCAAGCTGCGCGATCCGGGCTTAGTCCGCGAGGATTTACTGACGATTTACAGCGTGTTTTATCGCAGTTCGCCGTTCGTCCGCGTCCTGCCCAATGGTATCTATCCGCAGACGAAGTGGGCAGCCACTACCAATTCGTGCTACCTCGGCGTTGAGGTCGACCCGCGCACTGGACGCGCGATCGTGATGTCGGCGATCGACAATCTGATTAAAGGGCAGTCCGGTCAGGCCATACAATGCATGAACCTAGCAATGGGCTGGGAGGAAACCTTGGGCTTGCCGTTGCTCGGATTCTATCCATAAGCACACCAGCAGCCAGCATTTGCAAGCAATCAGCTGCCGACCGCGCAGACCCCGATGGCGGCTCGATCCCAGTAGCTTGAGACATCGCATCTCTGGCAGTGGAGACTGTGCTAAACTGCAGGTCGACTCCTCGATTCGGCGCTCGTGTCTTTCTCTTACGAACTCCTCTGGACGTTAATCGGCTTATTGCTGACCATTGGCGGTACGTTCGTCGAAGCCTTCGCCACCAACCCGCCTTGGCAGTGGGGCGATCTCGGTCTTAAAATCCAGACCCTCGGCGTGACCTTTCAAACCGGTGCGGTGTTGTTAACAGGTTGCGTAGGTGGCAAAAAAGCTGGTGCCCTATCACAGGTGGCCTATCTTATGCTCGGGCTCGCCTGGCTGCCGGTTTTCTCACATGGCGGCGGTTGGAGTTATTTGCAGCAGCCGACCTTCGGTTACATACTCGGTTTCGTTCCCGGCGCGTGGCTTTGCGGCTGGCTGGCTTTTCGCGATCGACCGAAAATTGAGATGCTCGTTCTGGCTAGTGCGGCCGGTTTGGTTGTCATCCACGCTTGTGGGTTGCTGTATCTCACCGGACTGGCTTTTATCGGACCGAAGTTTGGAGCAACGGGTCCGCCTCTGCTCGCAGCGCTGTCGGCATATTCTTTGAAACCCCTGCCCGGACAGCTAGCCGTGCTGTGTGCGGCAGCCACTATTGCCTTTGGATTGCGTCAGGTGCAGTTTAATTAAGAGCAAGAGGCATTTCTATCAGGGGTGATTGTCGCTTGCCGTTCCCTGTTCCTAGTCCTGTCTCAAGCTTTCTGCTTACGGACGTTTGGTTTCAGCTCATTGTGAGGTGCGATCGCGCCCGTGAAAAACGCTCGATTTTGGATTGTTGCGATCGTCGGCTTTGCTCTCGATCAGCTGACAAAATTCTGGACCGTGCAGAGCTTTGACCAGATTGGCGATACGCTCCCCCTGTGGTCCGGGGTGTTTCATTTAACTTACGTTCAGAATCCGGGCGCGGCGTTCAGCTTTTTCAGTGAGTCAGGAGGCTGGCTACGCTGGCTGTCGCTAACGGTGAGTGTGGGCTTGGGTATTTACGCTCTCGTAGTGCGTCTGCACCCCCTGGAGCAGGTGGGATTTGGCTGCATTCTTGCCGGTGCTGCCGGCAATGGCGTCGATCGCTTTTTATTCGGTTACGTCGTCGATTTCCTCGACTTCCGGCTGATCGACTTTCCTGTTTTCAATATTGCCGACGTAGCAATCAACATCGGCATTGTGTTGATTCTACTGGATACTTTTCAGCGCTCAAGACCCGAGCGCACGAACAATCGAAAGCAGACGCGCCAGTAACTGGCCTGGCATCGCATAGAGTTTAGAAGAAGTGGTTTATAAGTTGTTATGGAGGCTCAAATCTTTGCTGTCTCTACTTTTTAACCATTCATGAAATGCCAAATGGTACCTATATGATACAAAGTCAAAAAAAGTGGGCGTCGCAAAATAGGGGTTTAAGCGCTCGAACCACCATGCTGAACCCACCAGATATGAAGTGCCCAGACTGCCATTCCGAAGATATTCCCTAGCCTGGATTATTCATGAACTCTTCTGCGGAGACCCTAAACCTTTTGCCGTAAAAGGCTTGCAGACTTTTTCGCTCAATGAAAGTGCGTTTCCATACACGTAAATGGAGCCTAGTCAGAGCAAGGTTTTGAGGTTTCGTCAAAATCTTCGTGAATAGCTTGCTTTAGTACAGACACCGCCACCGCACGCAAAATAACTAATGCAAAGACTGCAAACGCCAATTCGTGGAGTTCTTCTTCCCACGGTGCCACCCTCCCTAGGTCCGAAAGGACTAAGGACTGCCTTCAGGCTCACTCGAAGTCCGTGGCTTCCGCTGTCTCGAGCGCTGTAGCGGGGTCTGACATAACACGGACATAAGCTGGGTTCGCCAAAGAGCAAAATACGGGCCGAAGCTGCCAACCAACAATACCCCTGAACCCGAGATTGGAGAACTCGATAAACTACAGACGTCTATATCTCCAAGAAAAAAGCTTGCACCGAACAGTCGTCAACCCCAATCAACGAGGATTGTGGCGTTGACCCTTGGCGGCCTCAACAAAAGGATTTTTTAAATCGCTAGGGGAGCGAGTGAAAGGAGGAAATTGCTTCTGGTGGGTGACTAACGGCTAAGGAGCAAACAAAAATTTCATCGACGCAGCTACCCACATAGTGAACACGATATACGAGAAGCTAATGGAAGGAGAGAACACGAGGCTGAAGCACTACCCGGTAAAGCTCAGACGCAAGAGCCAGTGCCACTCAAAATCGGAGGGAAACTGAGGCTATCGGTGAGACTTCTGGTTCACAATATGCGCCATCGCCAGATTCCGATTTGAGGTAACCATCCCTTGCTTATGTAATGCCCATATCCGCATTTTGCAATCATTGACGTATCGGTATCGCCATACTATTCTTCGAGGCAGTCCAATCCTGCATGGCTTTTCGGCGGCAAAGTATCGTTTGGCGATCTCGACTTGAGATACTGTGGCAACCTAAACATAGCTAGAGTCTATTCTTTACCAGACAAGGAACTATAAATAATTATCGTGACTAAAATCTCACTTTCTATTGTCAAGAGGTTCGCGTCTATTTTGACGTTTGCCATCCCTTTTTTAGTTAATTATGACTTAATTTTAGATTACTTTTACCGATGCCAAGCCCCTTTTCTGGACACAGGGCTTATTTCAGGAATTATGTGGCGTAATACTTGGGCACTCTACACACCAGAAGTCTCCGGATCGAGCTCTTTTATTCAAACCCACACCACATTTATCTATTGGATTTCCTCAGCAATTAGCTCTGTTTTACCTCTTAATTCCGTACAGAATTTTGGATTGTTTCTAGGTCTTGCGTATGCGATCCAAGCGATTGTTATTTACTATTTCCTACTTTGGCAACAACCAACTTGGCGTACGCATTGGGGATACGTTGGTGCAAGTGGGATTGGGGTCTTATTCGCATTTAACGGTATCACTCAAGCGATGATGGGATACCCACATACTGAAATTGCAGGTTCAGTCCTCCTGATTGCTTTTTTATGTTGTTGGGCTAGTCGACGCTATTATTGGGCGATCGCCCCTTTTGTGTTGTGTCTGATGGTACGAGAAGACTTGGGCTTTCATATTTTCGGAATTCTAGGCTTAGTGTTATTTTCTCAATTATTGAATCGCCAGTTTTGGCAAGATGCTCTCGGGCGTTGGACTTGCAGATTTGCGATAATAGCCTTTCTGTATAGTTGCGGGGCATTGATTTTGCAAGATTTGTTGTTTCAAAATGGAGACGATGCCCTCAGCAGACAATACTTAGGATATCCTCCATTTGCACACATTTCAGCAACACTCCTTAAGGAACGCCTAAGCTTCTACTTGAGTACAAAACAATATCTTTATTTGCCAGCGCTCTCAACCTTTTTCATGGCATTATATCCCTTGCCACGTATGGGATTAACAATTGGCTTTATCGCATATGTTCCCTGGTTCCTCCTACATCTCTTGGCTGTCTCGGAGCAACCGGGACTATTAAAAGGATATTATGCATTTCCCTACGTAGTAAGCTTGGCTTGGCCCCTTATCTGGCCGTGGATACAACACCAGCCGCCATCTCTTAAATCTAAACATTTAGCCGTTCGAGTTTTTATAGTTGGACTAGTTCTCTCAGTTTTTGGAGGTTGGATATCGCCCACAGCAGGAACAGTTGACCTTAGTGCGATTAGCTATAAAGCAGATGTACGAGCTTTTAATGCCTTAGAGAGAGCAATCAATACCTCATCTGATCTAAAACCACTCTACGTGGATGAAAGTGTGGCAACTCTTTTCCCGAAAAACTTTCAACCAAGGGAACGTTTAGAGTCTTACGTTCTAGAGCAAGATCGAGTAGGAACAGTACTTTACTGCGAGCCGAGCTTGGAGTCAAAATCACTCGAGAAGCTACTACGATCTCAATCCTTTGAGGCACAATATCAAGTCCGAAACACGCCCCTAAAAATGCAGACAAATGTTAGTTTCAAAGACCTACATCCTCGTTGGCAGGCCATCTTGGACCCCATAGATCAATAGATTTATTCTCATTCAATGAGATGAGGGTTGATTTTTTTGCGGGTTGAGAAAGCGATCGGCTCGGGGCGTTCGGTTTCTGAGTACCTTAGGATTCAAATTCGCGCATGCAACCGGTGCATGGGGGTTAGCGCTAGTCTTGCCCTCTTTTTTTGAGTCGCTCTCATTTTGGTTGATACCGTCGCAGGGCTGATGCCCAAGGGTTAAACTGAAACTGCTTGGGCAAACCCATGCCTATATTAAAGAGTTGAAATCAGTTTGATGATAGACCAAATCCTCACAGCAGCAAGACGCTTATCAGAGAAAGCTCGTATCACGCCAACAGTAAGATCGATCGCGTTGAATGAAGCACTAGGCGCGGACGTAGTCTTTAAGTGCGAGAACTATCAAAAAATTGGCGCATTTAAGTACAGAGGAGCGTACAACGCCATCTCACAACTCTCACGTGAAAAACTCAGTAGGGGGATGGTTACTTACTCCTCCGGCAACCACGCGCAAGCGGTTGCACGGGTCGGGAAAGAGCTTGGCACTCAAACCGTTATTGTCATGCCAATTTACGCCTCGAGTAAAAAACGTCGAGCAACCGAGAAATATGGAGCTGAGGTGATTCTTCACGACCCCAAGCAAGTCACTTGCAAGCAAGTTGCAAACGATCTACAAAAACAATTTGGCTACGTTATGATTCCGCCGTACGATCATCCCCAAGTTATTGCAGGACAGGGAACTGCAGCACTAGAATTCCTCAGCCAGACCCCACTAGATAGCCTGTTGGTGCCGTGTGGTGGCGGTGGGTTACTTAGCGGCTCGGCGATCGCGGCCAAGCACCTCAATCCAAAGTGCCGGGTCATTGGCATTGAACCCGTACTTGCCGATGACGCAACGCGCTCTTTTCATAGCCGTACGCTTCAGCGTGTCAAGAGCCCTGCCACCATCGCAGACGGTACCCGTGCCGAGTCCTTAGGTTCGCTAACGTTTCCTCTGATTCTGGACTACGTCGACGACATGCGAACGGTATCGGAGCAGGCAATTGTTGAAGCCGTGAGCTTTTTTTTCCATGAAATGAAGCTAGTGGTCGAGCCTTCCGGTGCGCTGGGATTGGCAGCACTGCTCGACGGTGCGATCGAAGCAAACGGCATGGTGGGCGTAATCGTCAGTGGCGGGAACGTTGACGAGCACACCTTGAATCACATCTTGAGTTCTGCCAAACGTGACTTCGTCCACCAGCATTAACCGATACGCTCGTCCGATGCTCTGGTAGGCAGAATTGGTGAGGTTATTATTTTTTGAGCGAATTCAATTAGGGCGAATTCGACAACATCCACTGGCGGGGACCAAAAGACTGACACGCACGCGCTGCGATGCGAGCGGCTGAGGTCAACGCAGTTGGGAACGGCTCGCGCAGGATGTAGTGATAGAAAGCACCATGGAAAATATCGCCCGCACCGAGCGTATCGACCGGCTCGATCGCGGGCACGGAACGTTCACCCGTATTGCCATTGCTACGGTAGGCGATCGCCTGCGAGCCGTGCGTGATCGCAATGTGGGGAATCTGGTAGTAGGCAAGACATGCAAAAACATCCGCATGAGTGCAACAGCCGGGCGGGAAGAAGTTTGCCGAACAGACTGCGTAATCTACGAAGGGCAGCACGGTCTCGAAGCCTGGTTTCCAACTGCCGCCGTCGATCGCCACGGGAATCCCGCGATCGCGAGCTTGGCGCGCCAGTTCGCGACTTATGGACATTTGGTGTCCGTCGATCGCGAAAATGTCTGCGCTATTGAGGGCGTCGGCCGGCAACGCAACCGGGTCGAGTTGCGATCGCGTCGCGTTGATGGAGATAACCGCCCGCTCGCCCGTCCCAGCTGTGACGACAATTGAAGAAACCGGCGGGGGGGCGACGCGATCGGGTGCGAGGTCGAACACCTGCAGGGTTGGGCGATCGAGGTCGGTGCGGATCGTGCGTGCGAGAGGATGGCAGCCGATCGCGCTGAAGAGCTTGGCGCGATTGCCCAGATACGCAAAAGTTACCGCCGCATTGGTGGCGGGACCGCCGGCCGCGATGGTGTAGTCGCTCGCGACAAGTTTTTGGTCGGGCGCCGGAAGCTGCTGGGAAAGGTAGATTAGATCGAGGGTCGTCAAGCCGACAAATATTCCGGTTGCCATTGCGCGCTTGCCTTGCTGCTCGTCGGTCGACTGGTTGCCAACTCCCTATTCTGCCAGTGACAATTGCCCTTGTTACAAGTCTTATTAGTGCTATCGACGTTCCAGCCTCGATCGCCGCTTAGCTTTAGGGGATCGTCCCCAAACAGCGCGCGCGGCGCGGGTTGATATGAACTTGCCCGACATGAATGAGCCCGAGACCCACTTGCCGGGAACGTTGTATCTGGTCGCGACGCCGATCGGGAACTTGGATGACATGACCTTTCGTGCAGTACGCGTGTTGCAAACCGCAGATCTGATTGCAGCCGAGGATACGCGCCGAACCGGCAAGCTCCTGCAGCACTTCGCGATCGCTACGCCGCAAACGAGCTACCACGAGCACAACCGCCGCCAACGCGCTGCCGAGTTGGTAGATCGCCTGCTAGCAGGTGCCAACATCGCACTCGTCACCGATGCCGGGATGCCGGGAATTTCCGATCCGGGAAGCGAGCTGGCTGCGGCTTGCGCCGCTGCCGGGATTCCCGTCGTACCCGTTCCCGGAGCCACTGCCGCGATCGCCGCGATCGCCGCCTCGGGATTACCGGCGGGTCGCTTCGCGTTTGAGGGCTTTCTGCCAACCAAGCACAAGGACCGTCAGGCGCGTCTGCAATCACTCGCAACCGAACCCCGCACGATCGCCCTTTACGAAGCACCGCATCGCTTGCTAACGACACTTCAGGATCTGGCGGCTGCCCTAGGCGGCGATCGCGCGGTCGTCCTCGCCCGCGAACTGACCAAACTGCACGAGGAGTTCGCCCACCTTACGCTCGGTGAGGCGATCGCCTGCTACCAAACGCGCCAGCCCAAAGGCGAATTCGTGTTGGTGTTAGCCGGTGCGACGTGCGATCGCCAAATCGACCTCACGCCCGACGCGCTGCGTGCCGAACTCCAAGATGCGCTCGAGCGGGGATTGACGCGATCGCAAGCCTGCCGGGAGCTTGCAAACCTAACCGGACTGCCGCGCCGCGACCTCTACCAACTTGCCCTCGACCTCGACGGGAGCGTACCCGACGCCGGAAAAGCGGACGGCGATCGGTCCAGCCGCTGAAGCGAACCGTCACCTAAATCGGTGTGGACAGTGGAAACCAGACATTGCCGGCGATCGCTCCCCATCGGGGAGAGTGTCAAGTATTTTATGTAATACCAACTTTAGGAAGTTCCGCGACAGATGGCAGATTGGGATCCTTTACTCCCAGGAATTGTTTGCCTCATCTGTCGTAGGCATTGTGAAAATTGGTATAAGCTTCGCTTTCAGTCTGTGAAACAGTCGGGCTACTCAATGGATAAGCGCGCCAGCGCAGCCTTCTAGCCAGGAATATTCACGAAAATTTGCGAAGCCTCAAACCCTTGCTCTGACTAGGCTCTAATCTACGTGTATAGAAACGTACTGTCATTGAGCGAAAAAGTCTGCAAGCCTTGCAAGGCAAAAGGTTTAGGGTCTCCGCATAAGAGTTCTTGAATAATCCAGGCTAGCGCTACGTACACCGGTTTCGTTACTGCCTCCTCTGATGGGTAAGACCCCTTCGTTTTCATCACCTTCGCTTAAGAATCTCAACTCGATTTGGCATCCTTAGGGTGATGCACTTAAGACTCTTCAGGCTGAGATTCTCTCACATCAGGTCTGTGAGCCTTTATCTCCGCCTTTAAGTCAGTACCGTTCATCCTACGTCTTCTCTGCTGTAAGAAGATCTGAACGTACTCCAGGGTAAAAACCAGAAGGCAAGAAACGACCAGAAATCATCGATCTCGCGCGTGCACTATTCCTACGCCTTTAACTAGAGCTGCCTAACCACACGCGTCATTGCGCAACGATTTTCCGTGCTGAATGACTGCTCCGCAAACTCCAACACTGAGAGATTATCAGTCTTGCCCGATCCCCACAAATATAGGTCGACCACACTCGCCGTTGCTTAGCTGCAAACGCTGAGATGTTGGTGATGCTAATGCGATTTATCGGGGACTTCGTCCTCGGTTGATGGATTTGCGTGGGTATGGGTTGGAATTGCCGCGACGATCGCGTCGATCGCTCGCCCCACAGGAACGACTTCGATCCCAATGTCGGCAGGCAACTCGTTACCGATTGGGACGATCGCGCGATCGAAGCCCAATTTGGCGGCCTCGCGCAGGCGCAATTCGAGTTGCGGTACTCGGCGTACCTGGCCGCCCAAGCCTACTTCGCCGATCAGGACCGAGCGCGGATCGACCAAGCGATCGCGAAAGCTCGCCACCACTGCAACGGCAATGCCCAAATCTGCAGCCGGTTCTTCGACGCCCAGTCCGCCAGCCGTCGCCACGTAGGCATCGAGCTTGGAAAGCGGAATACCGACGCGCTTTTCGAGAACGGCAAGGATCTGCTGCAAGCGATTGAAGCTGACGCCAGTCGTCGCGCGGCGCGGCGACGAATAGCTCGTCGGACTGACCAACGCTTGCAACTCCACGACCAGCGGACGCGTCCCCTCGCAAGCCACCACCGTTGCCGTGCCGGGTGCGGCTTCGTCGCGGCTGCCCAGGAACAACGCCGACGGGTTTTCCACCTCCCGCAAACCGCTATCTACCATCTCGAAGACGCCGACCTCATGGGTAGCACCAAAGCGGTTTTTGACTGCTCGCAGCAGTCGATGAGAGGCAAAGCGATCGCCTTCACAATACAGCACTGTATCGACCAAGTGCTCCAGAACGCGCGGTCCGGCCAGCGAGCCTTCCTTGGTGACGTGCCCGACGATCATCAAGGTTATGTTCGCGCGTTTGGCAACTTGCATTAACGCTGAGGTACATTCGCGCACCTGCGATACCGATCCTGGAGCAGAGGATAGCGCTGCGTAATAAAGTGTTTGGATGCTATCGATGACGGCAACCCGTGGTCGCAGAGCTTCGAGCTCGCGGAGAATGGCCTCGAGGTCCGTTTCCGCCAAGATATACAGGTTCTCCGAGACGGGTGTTCGCGCAGTGACTGCTGTTGATGCAGTCGGTTGCGTAGTTGTTACGCCCAGGCGCGTCGCTCTTAGTTTGATCTGATGGGCAGACTCCTCCGCAGCTACGTAAAGGGTGCGGTGCTCGCGCGCCACGCGATCGGCAACTTGCAATAGCAGCGTTGACTTGCCGATTCCCGGATCGCCGCCGAGCAACACTAGCGAGCCCGGTACGATGCCACCACCCAAGACGCGGTCGAATTCTCCGAATCCGGACGGAAACCGAGACAGCGCGCAGTTGCGGACGTCGGCAAGCTGAATAGCGGCTAGTAAGTATGGCTCGCGTTCGCCGCTCGAAACGGGAGCGCGCGCGGAAATTGGCTCCCGACCGGGTCGGGAGGTAGTGCTAGTTGTGGAAACCTGCACCTCTTCCTGCAGCGTACCGAAAGTATTGCACGTCGGACATTTCCCGAACCACTGCCGGTGTTCGGCTCCGCAGGCATTGCAGACAAAGACAGTGCGGGGTTTCGCCATGATAAATGGAGGAAAAAAACGAGCGGGCCGTTGGAAAGGCAGCAAGTTCACATCGGTCAACTAAAGTCAATAAACGGATGTGAAGCTAAAAGAAGCTTTGGCCCGCCAAACATAAAATAAAGCTTAGAAATCTTGCGAATTGTGCCCGTCAGAGCGATGCTCTACGGTATGCCCGTATGGCGGGATCGTGCAAGCGGGGACCGACTTGGAACAAAATGTAGCGCGATCGCGGCGGTGTGTGTAAGGGTTGAAAGTACAAGGGAGCGTTGGGGAAGTTGGAAACGCATAAAGAGCGAATTCTGGTTGTGGACGACGAAGCAAGTATTCGCCGCATCCTTGAAACGCGTCTCTCAATGATCGGATACGACGTGGTGACGGCAGCAGATGGGGAAGAGGCACTGGTAACGTTCGGCAAAACCGACCCCGATTTAGTGGTATTGGACGTGATGATGCCGAAGCTAGATGGCTACGGCGTATGCCAAGAACTGCGGAAGGACTCCGATATCCCCATCATCATGCTTACGGCCCTCGGTGATGTCGCAGATCGCATAACAGGTCTAGAGTTGGGCGCAGACGACTACGTCGTCAAACCGTTTTCGCCCAAGGAATTGGAAGCGCGCATTCGCTCGGTATTGCGCCGAGTCGAGAAAGACAGTTCGCCGGGCATACCCAGCTCTGGTGTCATTCACGTCAGTTCGCTGAAAATCGATACCAACCGCCGCCAAGTATACAAAGGTGACGAGCGCATCCGCCTGACGGGAATGGAATTTAGCTTGTTAGAGTTGCTAGTCAGCCGCTCGGGGGAGCCGTTTTCACGCTCGGAAATTCTCCAAGAAGTTTGGGGTTACACCCCCGAGCGTCATGTGGATACGCGAGTGGTCGACGTTCACATCTCGCGCTTGCGCGCGAAGCTAGAGGATGACCCGAGCAATCCGGAGCTGATTTTGACCGCACGCGGTACGGGCTATATGTTTCAGCGCATTTTGGACGTACCGGGTACTGACGGTTGATGAGTTGGATGCGGACGCGATCTGAGATCGACCCTCCACACAATTGTCTTGACGTTGTTGCCTTCGGTCGCATTGCTAGTGTGGCGCTCGGCTGGCAGGGAATCCCCAGACTTGCCCGAACATGACTAATGACAAGTCAAGTGTCTTCCGCGATCCAAACCGCTGGGTGCGCCAGCTACCTTTAATTGCTGGCACGCTCGGTGGGATCTTATTGATGATCAATCGTCTCAGCACGCTAGAGCTGACCGTATCCCAGTCGCGATCGGATGCGGTGGGAGTGTTGTTGAGCGCGCTGCTGATTTTGGCAGGCCTATTGTGGCAGCAGGTGCAGGCACGGTCGCCGGAGTCGGTACAGTTACAGGGTGAGACTGGTTTCGAGCTCGAAGGCGGGTTGCCAGAAAGCGCGCGAGCAGAGCTGGCCTGGGCATCGCATTTGCTCCTGACCAATACGGCAACTCGATCGCTAGTGGTGACTTACGATGCCCAGGTCATACTGAGGCGTGGAGTGCTGGGTCCGCAGGCAAAGGTAAATCCCGGTCCGATCGTGCAGCGCGTCCTGGCAACAAGTAAGGCAGTATATCTGGTTGACTTGAAGCTGTATCCGGGTCGTGTTGAGTTTGACTACCTACCGCCCAATACCCAAGGTATTATCTGTCAGCCGCTGGGTTCCCAAGGTGTAATGGTTCTGGCAGCGAATGCCCCTCGTAGTTACACGCGTCAGGATGAAGCCTGGATTGCAGGAATTGCCGACAAGCTGGCATCAATTCTTGATGTTGCGATAGCCGCATCTGGTAAGCCAGACTAAGAGCTCACCAGCTATATCAGAATCGCGTAATTACTTGCCGTTCCTGAATCTTCAGATGAGGATAGTGCCAGAACTGCTGCAATCCGACGCGGAAAGTGTTCTGGTGGATTTGATTTCTAGCGCAATTAAAAGGCATTGTGTTGGTTTCAAAACTCTGATGAAAGTCAAAGACGGCAGCGGTTCGGCTGCTACCGTCTTTACTGGAGTTATCAGAGGGACTTGAGTAAATGTACCGACACAGCCCTAGCTAGGGCTTGCTGAAAAAGGCTGGAATCTCTGCAATGAAACGATCTCAGCGTTTTCTATGCCAGAAAAGTGCAAGTTTATAGGCACCAGAGCCTCAAAACCCTTGCACTTGTGCCGAGAATCCGAGGCAAAAAGCTGGGGCTATATGGTAAAAGCCAGATTCCATAAGCTCTCTGCCTCCTAAATTCGTTTTGTGGAATTTTTCAGCAAACCCTAGCTAGCTGCGATGTACTCCTGAACGCTAGCGCGGCGGCGGCGTAACTGTGCGAGAGCCTGATGTTCCAGCTGTCTCACGCGCTCTCGGCTAAGGTTCAGACGCTTGCCAACCTTGGCTAAGGATAACTCTTTGCCATCTTCGAGACCAAAGCGCAAGGATAATACTGCTCGCTGCTGTGGCGTTAATTCTGCCAGCAGCGAATCGAGGTCTTGGCGCATCAACTCCTGGGTGATGTAGGTCTCAGGCGAGTTGTCGTTGTCTTCAAGCAGTTCAGACAACTCCGTGTCCTGGTTGTCACCTACACGCACGTCAAGAGAAATTGGCTGGCGCGCAATGCTCAAGTATTCGCGAATCTGTGCCGTCTCCAGTCCGAGTTCAGCCCCGATCTCGGCCGGTGATGCATTGCGACCTAGCTTTTGGGCTAACTCGCGCTGTACTTTTTTGATTTTGTTGAGCTTTTCGGTAATGTGGATTGGCAGGCGAATTGCCCGTGCCTGTTGCGCGATCGCACGGGTAATTGCTTGTCGGATCCACCAATACGCGTAGGTAGAAAACTTGTATCCACGCGTGGGGTCGAACTTCTCAACCCCGCGCTCCAGACCCAGAGTTCCTTCCTGGATAAGGTCAAGGAACTCCATGTTACGCTTTTGATACTTTTTAGCGATCGCAACGACTAAACGAAGATTGGCCTCGATCATCTTGCGCTTCGCGCGCGCGCCGCGCTCCAGCAAGCACTTCAGCTCGTTCGCTTCGATTTCAGCCCGTTCGGCCCACTCTCGGTCAGTCGGCTCGCGCTCTAGTTCCTGGGCTAGCCCCTCTTTCTGCTCAAGCAGTGCCATCATTTTCTGAACCTGCTTACCGTACACGATCTCTTGTTCGTGAGTTAGCAGAGGGACGCGACCGATTTCGTGCAGATAGGTTCGCACCATATCCGCAGAAAACATCGGTTGCTCTTTCGTGGTTTTGATGTTGGCAGTGGGCATCTCTGGTCTCGCCGTAACTCGGTGGATAGACGTTAGTCCGTTAACTGCCTGCCCCACGCCCTCGAAATAGCTCGAGAGCACAGCTGCCCGGCACGAGAACTCTTACCGGGAGGGGGACAGCTGCAGTGAGAACTGGCAACGCGTTGGATCCTTGCAAAAAAGCAAACAAACGCTACGGGTTGCCGTGAATCATCCTCACAATCCGAAGTCGTTATGAGTTCGATCTAAATTATAGCGAACCGTACGCTTAGACCGGGCCGCCAGCAGGCGGGTTCCCGTACTCGGACCCATATAGCTAGGGGTAATGGCGAGTGCCGCAGCTGTGCGCGCAGAGATCGCTATAATACTATGATGCGAGATTTCGAGGTCGATGTGCCAGCGAACGTGACGATAAGTTTTTGTGACACTATCGATGGCATGCTGAACCTCGAGCGGGCGTTCGAGTCATGCGACTCGTGGCAGGCAGTTGGCGCTGACCCTTTGGTGACCTGGGAGCGATCGGCAGCTGGGGTCCTTGGAGGACGAGGCCAGCCAGAGCGCCGTTGGCAAGAATGAATATCGGATTCACCATTGCATTAAGCAAGCAGTCGATCGTGTATAACACCAAGATGAGCGCGACTGCTGATGCCGGAGCAAATTCGGGCCGTTCCCATGCCTTTTTGCGGTAGCGCAAGCTGAAGTAGAGTAGTGGAGGCAGAAGCATCGTAGCGGTCAAACTCGCTAGCCCAACGAGCCCGCTCTCGCCGAAAGCAATGATCCACAAACTGTCGGTAGTTGAAACATTGCGACCGAACTTGTCGTAGACGCGCGATCGCCCCCAGCCTCCCCACCCGAAGAGCAGGCGCTGGCGTGCCTTGTCAGCTAAAAGTTTTTCGTTGTCGAACCGAAATTCTATCGAGCCGACGCGTGCTTCGCTGACGCCAATGCTGTTGAGGGAGGTTACGATTTGGTTTTGATATCCAGGGGCATCGACGACCGTATTGGTTACTAGGTAAAAGCAAATACCAGTACTAACCAACAGAATCGGCAAAGAAGTCTGCATGCGCTTGCCGCTCCACATCAGTAGTAATCCGAGTGCCAGCAGTGCATAAGCACCAGTAGACTTAACCAAGATTGTTGTTAGTACGAGGCTGGCAACCAACCAGCTCATATCGATATTATAAATTTTTGTCAGGACACCCGAGCGCCACAGCCAGAAGCCGATAAATGTTGCAGCCATCATCCACAATCCGACTTCCAAGCCGTGTTGCATAAAAACAACCGGACGCCAGCCACCATAACGCATGGTATGCGCAAAACTGTGTTGGTGGAAGCCGTAGAGCATACCGTGGAGCTGCGGACTCATTCGTGCTTCATACAAACAGAGCGGGACGTAAAGTATTCCGCCAACGCAAATTCCTAAGGCTAGTTGATAAAGCCCATAAAGGTTGCCTAAGTAGAGACGTCCGAGAAAATAAGGCAATCCCCAAGTTACTGTTTGTGTCAGGCTTGAAGTCATACCGTCATACAACCCCAGTCCGTTATTTACCGAAGAAAGCAATGGGCAGATACACCAAAGCAACATCGGTGCGTCTAGCCAGCTCGGGCTAAACCTGCTGAGGCGCTGGGTGTCGAACAGCAACATTGCCAGAAAAACACCGCAAACGGTTACACCAGTTTTGGTGAGGTCGGGCAGTCCAGCGATACGATAGCCTGCTACGGGCAAGAACAGCCATGCGGCAACAAAGCTGAAAACGACAGCACGTTGAAGAGGCAGGCGGGTGAACAGATATAAAACAACTGGTATCCAGCAGAAGAGGGCGAGTGGAACGAGGAACCCCATAAGTGGCAAAAGATGGTTGATGATGTGAACTACATACCTAAGTCTTGATGGAAGCAGCTTAATAGTGGAGTATCAGATGCTGTTCGATACTAGGCGGTCGAGGGGCAATCCCCAGCCCGCGATCGCGCGGATGTAGAACAATAAGCCGATGGTTCCGATTAAGACGCAACTGATCCATGCGTCCTGCCACCAACTCGATAAACCTTCGCGTGCGAGTCCCCAGCCGACCGTGCCGTAATACGGTAAGTCATTGAATGCGACAGCAACGATGGCACCCGTAATACCAAACCATCGGAAGCAAAGGGGCAAGGCAGCTAGCATATATGCGAATTTAAGTGCGTTGCCGAAAGCCATGTAGCGCGGTTCCCCGATTGCGAGTAGGGCAGGGCTCATTGTCAGTGACAACACGTGCGGCCAAAGTCCGAGGGCCAGTACTGGCAGCATCCATGCTCCATCCGCATAACGCTCGTCGTAGAGCAATTGGATTAAGAAGTCGCCGCTGCTGCTCAAGATAGCAATTAGTCCTGCAAGTCCGAGTACAACCCAGCGGCGTTTTGCAAGGAGCTCAAAGCGCAGAAGTGCTCGCGGTTCAGCTGCGCGTTTCGAAACCAAGGGGAAAATGACAGCACTACTCAATCGCTGGAGAACCTGACGCGGTAAATCGGCAAAGGTAAAAGCAATACTGTAGACCCCGAGCAGCCCGATCGGGATTAGCTTACCCAGGATCAGCCGATCGGATTGCGATGCCAAGAAGGTCAGCGCCGTCGATAAAAAAATCCACCGGCCGAACGAGCGCAGTTCTTTAAGTGCCTCTGGCTCCCATGCAAGGTGGTTTTCGTAGACGGCATGCGGTAGCAGGCGGTGGCTCCAGAAAGCGAGCGTGAGAGCCTGTACGTAGCTACCCAACACGAGTGCCAAAATCGTGCCATTGAAGCGTGCCCAGACAAGCATAATTGCGAGCGACGCGATCTGAGCGCATAGCTTAAGCAGTACGATACGGCCGACTACCATGCGCCGCGCGAGCGTATGTAATGCTGTAGAACTAAAGCTCAGTAGCACTCCCGACAAGCCTAGGGTGGGTAACAACCACACTAACTCCGGTGCCGTTGTGAAATATTGCGCCGCCGGCCACGCTAGTAAGCAGCAGGCTACCCATATTCCAACTCCTCGCAGGATCTGAATTGTCCAGGCAGTATTGTAGAATTCAGGCTCGTCGCCGCGCGGGCTGCGCACGATACTTGGAGCAATGCCGATGTCGGAAAATAGGTCAAGACCCGTGACGAGGGTATTCGCCAGACCCATCAAGCCGAAGAACTCTCGCGGCAGCCATCGTGTCAGCAAGAGGTTGCTGCACAGGCGAAGGAACTGATTTGTACTGAATCCTAATAAAGTCCAGATGCTTCCACGCAGCGCGAGTTGCCTGAGGGATGGCATTGGCCTTTCTACTCTTCAGCAGCGACGCGGTGCCGATGCTGACCAGAATGCAGTGGTGCAGGCACTGGCAAGACCTTGGAAGCCTCGTTTAAGTGGCGATCGGTGGAGGGCAACTCCTCGACCTTGCGGCGGTCCCGTGCCGCCGCGCGCGGGACTGGTTTGGGACGCTTGCGGGGCGAACCGTCATTGGCGATTGCGCCGATGATGGGGAGATTAAAGGCAGAAATTTCATCGAGAACATCCAATGTCACCGAGCGCTGTGTCTTGCCAATCCCGATGACGGATACCAGCCCGCCAGCATTAGCCGCTAAGAACTTCGCATCCGCATAGCGATCGAGTGGTGGCGTATCGTATATCACGAGATCGAAGGCACTCGCTAGGCGGCTGCTGATTTTTTCCATTGCACCCGACGCGAGTAGCTGCCCAGCCTCGGATAACACGCCGCCCGAGGTCATAACGAATAAGGTGTCTGAACTCGAAAGGCGCTGTAATAAAGTCTGGCGTTGAGGTTCGCGCGACTGCAACAACAACTGCTTGAGCCCTTGTAGATTGTTTAAGTTCAGCAAGGTATGCAGCTGCGGGTTGCGAAGATTGGCATCTACGAGCAGTACGCGTCGACCAGCTGCTGCTGCCGTGTAAGCAAGGTGCAAGGCAACGGTCGTTTTGCCATCTCCCTGTTGAGGGGAAGAAATTACGATGGACCGCAGCGGTGCATCCGAGTAGAAAAACAGAAGCTTCGCATAAATGGAGTTAAACGCTTCGCGGAAAATTGCAGCGGGGGAGTCCGGCGCTTCGCCAAACAGCGGCTTGAGATCGCGAATAGCAGGCGCTACGGGACTGCACGGCACGATCTCTAGCAGGGGAACGGGCGATGCGTCACTAAGGTCATCGCTGGAGAAAAAGATGTCTTCGCGTTTGTCGATGAGGACGGCTAGTCCGGTACCGGCGATCAACCCGAAGAAGGCTCCCAATACGAGCATCTTCTTGCTACTGACGGCAAGAGGAATTGGCTTGCCATCGCGATCGCGCGGCAATTGCGGCTCGGTCACGAGTTCCCAGGGCACTTGCGTTTGAGCGGCTTCCACCTTCAGTCGCTCGCGCTCGCTCAGCAATTGATCGAGGGTTCGGTTGACGACCTCGAGCTCTCGCTGCATATCGGTATAGCGCCTTACGATTGCAGGGAAGGCTTGAATTTCAGCTTTGAGAGCAGCTTCTTGCTCGCTCAGTCCGCGTTCTCGCAATTCGAGCTGGACAATCGCGCCAGAAACATCCATTAACTGGCTGACTAATCCTCGCCGTGCCGCATCCAGATAGATGCGGACCCGGGGATCGCTTGCAAACTCGTCTCCCAGAGACTCTCGGGCGCGCTGCTCGAGTAGAGGACGCAGGTTGGCGCGTTGAGCGACTAGCTCGTTAACGATCGGGGAGCCGGCCCGAAAGCGGGCAGTTTCGGCAGCAATTCGTTCTTCAACGGACTGTAAATCGAGTACGAGCTTTTGATAGACGGGATCGCCACTGAGTGCTGAAGCGGCGAGGGCAACATCGGGACCAAAGCCGAGCTGTTCTTGCAACTGAACGTACAGCTCCTGTTGCTCGGATAGCTGGCGACTGGCTTCCAAACGCAGCTCGGATGTGGCCCGCAATTGCAATGACAGCGCTTGACCTTCTTGTAGCGGATCGAAGAAAGCGTGCTTCTGCTGTAATTGCTGCAGGTCGTTCTGAAGCATGTTGGAACGCTCGCGCAGTTCGGGTAACTGCTCCTCAATAAAACCTACACCCTCGCCAATACGACTCTTACGCTCCTCAAGGCTATAGCGCAAATATTCATCGGCAAGTACGTCCAGAACCGTGCTAACAACAATAGGATCCCGACCTTCGAAAACGACTTCAAGGATGCGAAACTCCCGTCCCAGGCGGTCGACGGTCAAACCGAGTTGCAGGTCTCGTCCAGTAAAGTCGGGCTTGTCTTGGCGTACGCGATCTACAACACTCGACAGGATACGCGGGCTTTGCAGCAAGACTATTTGTGTCGGGTAATCGAGGCGGAAGGCTTCTTGACCTGGGACGCGGCCGCCATTACGCGTAAGCGCAGTTGGTTCGGATAGGCGAGCCTCGTTCGTGACAGGCTCGACAAGTACCTGGAAACTGCCCCTGTAGAGTGGCGGCAACATAGCCGCCAAAAGATAAGCCATACTCCCAAAAACACCAGTTACGCCAGCGACAGCAATCCACTGGCGTTTGACCGTAGCAAGCAGGGAGCGCAGGCTCAGGCCGCGTCGCGGGGAAATGTCTTGCTCTTCTGCGAAAGCCTGCTCTTCAAAGATGGGCGCGCTGGACACGGTATTACACAGAAACCCGATTTGATGAAACCAGTCTAGCTTAGATCGCGAAACGCGAGTGAGAATTTATACCGTTTTTCGAGGGCACGGTATTCACGTAGATCCGATTTTATATTTAATGAGGTCAGTCTAGCTTGGATTGCGAATCGCGAGTGAGAATTTATACCGCGTTTCTGCGATCGCCAACCAGATCGAACGTGGCATGAACTGCCCGTACAGCTTCTAAAGCTTCGGCTTCACCAATAATACAACTAAGCTTGATTTCAGAGGTGGCGATCGCCTGGATATTAATTTGGCGAGTGGCAAGGGCTTTAAACATACGTGCGGCAACACCCGGCTGTCCGAGCATCCCCGCACCCACAATACTGACTTTGGCAACCTCAGTTGCCGGGAGCACCTCACTTCCCGGCCAAGCAGCGCTCACAGATTGCAAGATTTTAGTAGCCTTTGTAGCATTGCCGCGTGCTGCGGTAAACGCAATATCGCGTGCGGGACTACCATTGATGATGCGACAGCGCTGAGACTGAATGATCGTGTCGACTCCGATTCCCGCGCTGGCAAGCTGCTCGAAAATTCGTGCGGCGGCACCTGGACGGTCGGGAACGTGACGCACTGCTAGCCAGGCTCGGTCTCGGTCGAGGGCAACACCGCAGACAGAAGGGTTTCTTGCCGCGACTGCACTCGGCACAGTAGGCGGAGCCTCAATACCGAACTCTGCTTGGAGAGCGTCGCAGGCACGCCGGGCACGCTGCGCTGGGGTTTCGTCGCCAACTGCCGGCACGTCCAGTACGCAGCTAATTTTGATTTCTGAGGTGGAAATGATTTGTAGGTTGATTCCTACAGCGGCTAGCGCCGCAAACATACGAGCGGCGATTTCCGGCCGCCCCACCGTGCCGGTCCCAACAATGGATACGATCGCGATCGCAGGTTCGACCACCACGCGTGCCTCTTCTGCGGCTGTTGGGTGCGAGCGCAGGACGGGCGCGATCGCTTCGGCAATCGCTGCTGCCGACTGGCAAGTATCTTTCCGAACGGTGAATGCCAAGTCGTTGCTGTTACCTTCGTGGATCGACTGGACGATCAAATCTACATCCACGCCCTGTCTGGCGATCTCGCCGAACAGGCGTGCAGCAATGCCCGGTGAATCGGGCACCTGCAGCATGGCGACTTTGGCTTGCGAGACATCGTACTCGATCGCATCCACGACCTTACCCAGTTCAAGACCGGTCAGCGAGCGCACTCGCGCGGGCGGTGCCAACACCACCGTGCCGGGTTCCTCGCTCCAACTCGAGCGGACGGCAAGCTCGACGCCGAAGTTACGGGCAATCTCCACCGCGCGTGGATGCAGAACCTTAGCCCCCACACTCGCCAATTCCAAGATCTCGTCGCAGTCCACAGTGGTCAACAAACGTGCGCCTGGGACCAAGCGCGGGTCGGCGGTGAGAATCCCCGGGACGTCGGTAAAAATTTCGCAGCGATCGGCACCCAGCGCAGCGGCCAGCGCTACGGCTGATGTGTCAGACCCGCCGCGACCGAGGGTCGTAATTTCCAACTCATCGCCCGGACTAATGCCCTGAAAACCTGCGATAACGACGACTTTGCCCTCACGTAAATGGCGCTGCAACCGTTGAGTCCGGATTTCCTGAATGCGCGCGCGGCCGTACTCGGCCTCGGTGACAATGCCAACCTGCGCGCCTGTCAGCGAGATTGCCGGCTGCCCCAGCTCGTGCAGTGCCATACTCAGCAGCGCGATCGAAACTTGTTCGCCCGTCGCTAACAGCATGTCTAACTCGCGACGACTGGGCTCGGAGGTGATTTGCCGCGCCAAACCATTCAACTCGTCGGTCGTCTTGCCCATAGCCGAAACTACGACCGCAACCGCATTGCCGTTGCTGACCGTTCGATCGACGCGCTTGGCAACCGCTCGAATTCGCTCGACCGTTCCGACAGATGTTCCCCCGTATTTTTGGACGATCAGCGCCACACCCGTCGCTCCCCCTGCCTGCCTCGCTTGAGTTCGCCCTCCAAGGTAACAGATCGGCTGCCCCTCGCGAGAACTGCTGCAATCGACCAATGACGGTTTGAATTCGGTCCTTCACGGAACAGGCGATCCCTAGACAAACAGCACGGGGAGTAGCTGAGGCAAAATGAAGCCCAATATCAAACAGACCCCACCGACGACGAGAGACCAGAAGCGGTGATAGCTGCGGACCATCGTCACCGGCTCATCTTCGCCTTCCAGCAATAACAAGTCGATCTGGGGAATAATCCCGCGTCGGAACCACCCGGTCGTGCGGACATCCCGACCGATGAGAAATTCAACTTGTGAAAGACCGAAGAGGAAGTTCCCGATCGGTCCGAATCGCGAAGAGTACCGCGCGAGGATCGTGCCCGTCTTATCCTGCATCTTCAAATCCGATCCAAAGCGATTTCCCGCATCGCCGCGACCGATCAACTCGGCATCGAGCTTGACGGGTTTCCCGCGCAGCGGACTAGCATAGGGGTCTGACATCAGTGTCATGATATCGGTTGCCGGCGCGCGCTTAAAGTCCGGGTACATAAACAAGGTTTTGACCAGTACGCCACTTCCGAAGAAAACCAAGATCAGCGATGGGAAAACAATGGGCGATGCTCCTACCCATAGAGCGCTGGTTCCAGCGACGAGCCCGAGGAAAAACATCAGCGCATCTAAGCGGAAGAGAATCAAGTCTGTCAGGAAGTTGCTATAGAGCTTGCGCTTGCTAAGCTGCCGACCTTCTTTAACGACTGCAGCGAAGTTGAACTCCACGTCTAGCCCCAGCTGCTCGGCATAGGTGCTAAGCGCGCGGATGCGTTTGCCCGTAAGGGGGTGCGTGGATTGCAGTTCCATCCACCAGCCCCAGGGGTTGAAGAGATCCCAGAGGAAAACGCGCCCGACTTTTTCAGGCTCGCTGGTGATGCTATACGCTGTTCCAGACGACGATGCGGCCTGCGCGTCATAAATTCCCAAGGCGCGCGTTCCCTCAACGAGTTTGCTACGTTTTTCGCCCTGGCGTACCTGTTCTTTCTCTTCTTCAACTAAACCGTAGGCAATCTTTACTAATGCGCGCGACAAAGCATTGGGATTGCCAGTCACTTCAGCAGCAAAGTGGTCGGCGTAGTACTCTCGGGTGCGCGACAGATAAAGCAGCAAGTACGTGCCAATAACGTAAAACACGTAAGCCGCCAATGCCACATTGTGCGTGAGTTCGCGTCCGCGATTGCCGCCGAACTTGATATCTCTCGTGAAGGTGTAAATCAAATACGTGAGCTGAACGAGCGTAGATGCTAACGTCATGACTGCAAAGTCCCAGTGCACCACGTGCCCCAGCTCGTGGGCATAAACCGCAGCGGTTTCATCGTCGTCGAGGTAGGTAAACAACCCCTGACTAACGACTACGCGTGCGGTGCTCGGTAGCGAACCATAGGTGAATGCAGTTGGGTTCTGGTCGTCAATCAGACCTATGCGCGGCACCGGTAGTTTGCGGTCGCGGCAGATGCGCTCGATCGTTTCAGCTGCCTCGGGGCTGCTGCGTCTGATGTGTCCCAGACCCACCCATTTTGTGCCGTATAACAGGCTCTGGATGATGTCCATGAGCGTGGGCGAAATAAAAAAGATGACCAGCTGTAAAACAACTGCGATCGATGCCGCCACAGTCAATCCCAATAGGCGGTTCTCGCCTTGCACGCCCACGGCTGCCAACACGAGTACCAACAGCATACCGAACACCAAACCGACCGTTACCGTTGAGGCTAGGGTGAGGCTGCTGGCAACGCCTTGCATTGCCAACTTGACGCCTAGCTGTGCGGCGCGGTTGGCTTTCGGGAAGCGACTGGGTAGCTTGCTGGGGCGGCGGCGGTTCGGCGAGGAGCCTTCGCCATCAACAATGGGTCGGGCTTTGGCAATGTGGAGAGCAGCGAGTTGCTGTTTGGCCCAGGTTGCTCTCATCTCGTCGCCGCTTCTGGCGATGTCTTCGCAAATAGCGATCGCCCGATCGTACTGGCGCGTATTTCGATAGGTCTTTATCAGACCCATGCGCGCTTCGCGATAGGTTTCAGAGCCGTTGTCATCGCCACAACGCCTGCAATATTCTTCTAGCGCCGCGATCGCATCGTGGTAACGTTTTTCCTGAAGTGCTTGCAGCCCGACTTGAAAATACTTCTTAAGCTCGGTTTGTATATCTTCTTCGATCTTCGCCAGCATGGTTTCTCCCCAGTCGCGTACTTCGCGCCGAGGGTGCTCGGTGAGTTTTTGGCACAGATGCAGGGCTTTCTCGTGTTCGCGCTCGCCACGGTAGGCTTGCACGAGTTGCATGCGAGCTTTCTGAAACGTCTCTGACTGGTAGTCCTTGCTGCTACCTTGCTGGCAGTATTCTTCGAGCGCCGAGACCGCCTCGCTAAAGTTTTTGTGCTTGAATGCTTGCAATCCTCGCTTGAGCAATTGCTCTAGCTCGCGTTTATGCTCCTCAGCAGTGAAGCAGTCGAGGACTTCGCGCGCCCAATTACGGACTTCTGGTCGGCGGTTCTCGACCAAGCGCTCGGCAATAGAACGAGCCTTCTTGCGATCGCCTGCTCCGTCGTAAGCGCGAACGAGCTCCATGCGGGCGTGTACGGCATCGTCGGATTGCAGATTGATACCGGGCGAGCGATAGAAGTCTTCCAGGGCTTTGATTGCATCGGCGAAACGCCCTTGCTGTAGTGCGGCTTGCCCCTCGGTCAGTTGCTGAGCTGACTCAGCGTAACGCGCCTCGGCTTCCAGGGTAGCTAGCGCCGCCCTCGCCCAGTTACTGACATTGGGGTGTGGATAGTTAGCTAACTCACGTCCGAGGACGACAGCCTTCTGGAGCTGACCATTCCCGTGATAAGCGCGAACGAGTTCCATCCGTGCCTGCAGGAAATCGGGGTCCGACACGTTTGTGCCAACCGCCTCTAATGCTCGCACGGCGTCCTGAAATCGCCCCTCCTGGAGTGCTTGCAAACCAGCCTGGAATGACATTGACCCTTACCGATTAAGAACCTACCGTTTACTGGATTGCCGATGCGTCGACCCGCAATCCCACTCCCAATTATTACTACCCAACAAGCAGCATCAACTTATCGCCTTCTGTTGTCGCCACCCGCCCAACTCTCCTTACCACAACCTTGGCAGTAGCATTACTTGAGTGCTGTTGCAACCCGGCTCAGTGGCTCTAATCGTCACACAACCCCTTCTAAAACCGCCAAAGTCGCCAAAGTATTGAACAGCTGCCCATAGTTCAAACGCCACAAGCATTGAAGATAGAAATATTTACAGAAGGGAGGCTTGGAGTCTGCTATATGTTTAGAACTTAAAGCAAGTATTTATTGTTTTTGATATTACGCTTGTTCTCTGCCTTTGTCAAGTACTTGCTCGCTGAGCTGCCTCGGCACGACTTCCCTGTTCTTCAGACTCGACCCTGCCTTGCGGAGTATGCAAACCCTCTTCAGGTGACTGGAATGTTCGCGGCCACCCGGACACATCTCCGGATCCTCAAAAGCAAATACCCTTCGCAGTACCGAACCGGTTAAGTATGTTTAAAAGGATACTCCCGCTGGAACCACACAAGTTCGCAAGCATCAGACATGGCTGTTCCCAATTGGGTCGACAAGCATCATGCTAAAGAGCAAATTTTTCCACGAAAAAGGTTGAAAAATTTTGAAGATTTTGCTGGGGTTTGTCCTGAAGCAGGCGCTGTCGAAAGATTGTGTAGTGTTGTCTAGCACGATCGCGATCGCCGACAGATGGAGGCACTGGTGTCTAAATTCCAGAGGAGGCTGTGGGGGTCATTAAACGAGAAAATGCAGGACTGTAATGTTTGCAAAATATCTAGCTGCTCGGCAAGGATTCTCTGTTGAGAGTGAAGATTAGCTGGTCACTTGAGAAAAGAGAGAACGGGAAGTTGAAAGTCGCTATGGGCAAAACGAAAGAGAAATGCTAAGTTGTTGTATTTTGCTATTTAGAGAAGCGACAAGATCGCCGTTTAGCAATAGTTTCAGTGAAGAGTATAGCAACAAATAGGCCGGAGAGATTTCTCGAAAGTGCTTGCAAATTGAGTTTTTTAGGCAATCCCTAAAATTTCATTTTGGCTGGACAAATTAAATATAAATATTGCGATTGGAACGAGAAGCAAAAAAGTTCCAATCTGATTTAATCTTTAATTTAAGCTAGTGGAGATATCGAGAAGATTTTGAGAAATCCATTGGAGAAGTCTCGTTAAATCCAAGCAGAACTTTACGAGAAGGAGGGATTTTGCAGTAGCTTCAGTATAACCCTTTAGATCCCCGAGATTAGGATCTCGAAGAGGCAAAATGCGATTTGTATGCCTGGAAATGTAAGGTTGTATTGCTGGATTTTTGTATTTTTTTGCTGGCGCATAATCGGAATCTCCGCTCGAGTTTCGCAGTAAGCGAGGCTTAGCGGAGATTTTTGAGAACAGAGAGCTGATTTTAGGCGCGCTAGATCGCTACAGCCCGAACTCAGTCGTGGCAAAGAAATCCGTATGCATTAGCCATCTAGCTGCCTGCGTAATTTTCCTGCCAAGACCGACGGGCGAGACAGGCAACCCAGCGTGTCTCAACGTAGCGTTCGGCTTTAGCCAGTACAATTTGAATGCGGAGGTCGGTCGCAGAGTTGCGAACGCGCGCAAACAATGGTTATTTACTTTTATAAAGCTGACGCGCCCTACGGTTGCTTCTCAAATTTCTCTCCTCACCCGATCTGTTTAGAGGGCTGCGAGTGGCCGACAGTCGAGCATTACTATCAAGCGCACAAGCTCCTCGGTACGCCAGACGAGCCTCTGATGTCTATTATTCGCAAAGCGGTCACACCTGAAGAAGCTGCCGCAATTGGGCGCAATCGGGCGCGGACGATCCGAGCTGATTGGTCTATAGCTAAGCGGCAGGTCATGTGGGATGGTGTATTGACTAAATTCCTTACCCACTCAAATATTCAGGCGATGCTTCTTGCAACTGGTGATGACGTGCTAGTAGAGAATTCACCTCGCGATTCCTATTGGGGCTGCGGGCGCGATGGGACCGGACACAACGCCCTCGGAGAGTTGCTGATGCGAGTGCGCCAACACATCCGCCATCATCCAGAAGCCATGCTGTCTTAGCATTTGCCAGGTCTCTGCCCCATGCAGCGCCTGGGTTCGGCAGCCGATCCCTGTTGTTTGCTTTTTATCCCCGAACGTCACTATAACTTGGCGCAACTTGATGCCGGATGTAAGCTATGACAGTAATTCTGGGGTTCTAGAAGCTAGGAGCACTAGCTGGGTCCGAGCTGGTTCCTCGGCTGGGAGGTGCGGGCACGTAGGGATAAAAAACTCGATCTGCTTTCAGCGCAAGCGTTATTATTAGAAGGCTATCTGAAATTACCACCTTAGAGGCAATGGCAGTTCCCAAAAAGAAAACATCAAAGGCGCGTACGCGCACGCACAAGGCTCTTTGGAAGCGTAAGGCAGCTCTGGAAGCCCAGAAGGCTTTGTCACTAGGCAAATCCGTTTTGACGGGACGCTCGAACAGCTTTGTGTACGTTACGGATGACGAGGACGATGAGGACGACGATGAGTAGGGCGTTTGCCTTACCAGCACGACCTCGCTTGCAGATCGCCTCTAAGAATAAAAGGGAGATAGCTTCACTGGCTATCTCCCTTTTTTAAGGTGCTTGCGTTTTCCGGGAGGCTAATTGGAACTGGCTTGCTTGAAATGTTTCCGATTGCATCGGTGGAGCGTGTCGGCGGGCTGTCTAGGTTCGGCGCATGCATGATACCAAATCCGCCCGAACACTATCCGCTGCGGATTGCAGCAATACCTGCAGTATCCTTACCTAGAGATTCCGGACGGTTAGGAATTATGGATTTTGATATAACATAAATAGTTCCCAACCTATGCTCCGATTGCTCGAGCGACTGCTGCGGGTTAAGTTGCTTGAAGAGCTGAGCGAGCCAGGGCAACATCACTGCCGTACCAATCGTATTCCATGTATGTGGCAGTATCGCGGGCGGCAGCCTCGCCGAGCAGGCGGGCAACGACATGTAATGACATATCGATGCCAGCGGAGATACTGGCAGTGAGCACGATATCGCCGTTATCGATGACGCGGCGATCGCGGAGGTTAGCGGTAGGGTCAAGCCGACCGAGCATGTCGAGCGCGCCATGGTGGGTAGTGGCAGGTTTGCCGTCGAGTAGTCCGGCTTTAGCCAGCAGCAGCGCGCCAGTGCAAACAGAGAGCAACAGCTCGCAAGTTCCTGCTTGTTGGGCAACCCATGCGACGGTCTCCAGATCTTGGATTGCACGTCGCGTGCCATAGCCGCCGGGAATTAGAACTATGTCGGCAGGTGGACAATTGCTGAAGTTTTAGGTGGGGTTGACGCTAAGGCAGTTGCGGGCCGCGATCGGGCCCGCGCGTTCTGCAACGGTGAAAGGTTGGAAAGGCTTGGGATTGTCGTCGCGGCCGGTGACGCCAAAGACTTCATAGGGACCGCAAAAGTCAAGAACCTCGACATCGTCGAATATTAGGATAGCAACGTTGCGCGCGTGAGTTGGGGATTGACTCATAATGAAAACTCCAAGACCTACTAGCGTTTAAGCAGGTCTGATGTTGTAGAACTATCGATAGTATCGGTGGTGCGGACTGTGTAAAGCCCAGAGCTTTTACCGCCAATTTGCCTAAATCTCTCTAGGGCATGAATTGCTTTGGGCTATTTCTAAATCTTTGAGAGAATTAATGAGTAAGTTGGTACAAGTGATTTTTTTACACCGATCTCCAGCCATTTTAAGAGAATATTGAGCTTGAGCTTGGAGCAAGCTGGCGGTCTGACTTAAGTCGCTTGGTATATATTGTGGATTGCTATGGGCAGTTATTTGGCTCATTTACATAAGAAGAAAAGCCCACTCAAACTGCGAAGACAACCTCAAAAATAATTATATTGAGGACTAGTATTTTGAGCACTGCAGGGAACATCTGCATATATTCAAGCAAATGCTGTCTGTCGTCGCAGCAAATGCATTTGAAGACCATCTCTAGGTCGCAATGTAATGGACGGGAAAGGCACGATTTCATGCTCCGTTTCAAGGCGAAGTCGGTAACGTTGGGCAATAGTTGCCAATATCAATATTGATTCCATTTGAGCAAAGCTCTTGCCAATGCAGATTCTAGGTCCTTCACCAAAAGGGAAATAAGTGCACTTGGGAAGGCGTTTCTCCATGTCATTTTCCCAACGTTCTGGTTGGAAAGATAAGGGATCTTCGAAATATCGATCGCTGCGATGCATGACCCAAGGGCTCATGAGAACGATGCATTTTTTGGGAATGCGGCACCCCATCAATACGTAGTCTTGAATTGCAGAACGAGCCATTAAAACAATGGGAGGATACAAACGCATAGACTCTTTCAAGATATTTTGTGCGAAAGTTAAGTGAGGCAAGTCTGCCGCGCTTGGTAGTCGTCCCTGCAAGACTACATCCAACTCTTGATGGAGCTTTGCTTCAACTTGGGGGTTCTGTGCGAGCAGCATCCAAGTCCAAGTGAGAGCATTAGCAGTAGTTTCGTGGCCTGCAAGCATCAATGTTGCCAATTCATCTCGAAGCTGGCGATCGCTCATCTGGCTACCATCAGTTTCATCCTTAACGTGCAAGAGCATCGATAGCAAATCTCCAGTGTCTTCACTGCTGACACGCCGCTGTTGAATGAGTTTAAAGATAAACCCATCCATTTCTCGGACTGATGCAAAGTAACGTCGAGTGAGCGGTAAAGGAATGTTGATTGGAAGTAAGAAACCGCGTTTCTGCTGTTGAGAGAACCATTTCATGCTTAAGTCAAGAGCACGGGCAATAGCTTTGGCTTCTTTGCCTTCTATGTTTACATTTAAAAGCGCTTGCATCACTATATCGAGTGTCAAATCCATCATGTCTCGATGGATGTCACGGACGGCATTTTCTTTCCAGTCAACCAGCATCTTTTCGGTCGCCTTCACCATGAGCTCGCCAAAGGCTACAATCCGTCGTTGATGGAAAGTCGGTTGAGTTAACTTCCGCTGCCGAGTCCAGAAGTCACCGTCGCTACCGAGCAAACCAACACCGACCAGCGTTCGAATCGCCTGCCAACCCGGGGTGTTCTTAACAAAAACGGTGCGTTCTCGGAGTACTTCGGCAATGAAGCTGGGGTCGGTAAGGAAACACGTCTGGGAGAGTCCTAGCCGCAACGGAACTATACTGCTGTAACTTCGCTCGCAATCGCACAGAAATTTTAAGGGATCTTTAGAAAAGTGAGTAGAATGACCTAATAGAAAACCAGCCTTAGGAGCTGGAAGTTGCTTTAACGACCGAGTCTCTTCTGCCATGAAACAAACTTCCCTCCAAATCATTTCGAGATGCTGAGTTTTTTTCGACTGCCGGACAGCTTGCATGACACAGCAGCGTATATCTTAGGTTCCTACAATTGCTACAAGGCTATCGCAATACAAGCATAATCCAATAGACGTCCGTATTTACTATAGATATTGGACAGTTACAACGAGAGGGGAAAATACGTTGCCATAAACTTACACTGGGAACGAAATCTTTTTCTAAAGAAAATAGTTTACTCTTGCCGATCCCATGCACATAGACTGCTTTGACCTATAGCCGCAATGACAGATTATCCCCTCTGCAGATATCTGAGGTTGCATTAGTAGTTTACTAGCATACTCTCCAGGGGAATTACGTGTTTTTCGATAACACTACCGTTGGAGCAATTAGCCCAAGCAAGTTCTCAAAGGACTAGGGCGCGATCTCACGAGCAACAGCCTCGTACTTCTTCCATCCCCAGCGCGCGCGCGGACCCGGATATTCCTTGACCGTTACGCCCAAACTTGGTGCGCGTTCGAACGCAACTAGTAGTGGAATGTCTTCCCCAAAGAGGGGTAGGTTTAAACCCTCTAACATCGCTCGTGCTTCGCGCCCGTTCTTTGTTCGCGCATCTACCTTTGTCAACAAAATTTTCATGTTGACCTGCAATGGTGCAAGGATTTCTACTGCCTTCAAGGTTGAATCAATATCCAATGCGTTTGGAGTTGTTGGCAAAATCACCACATCGCTGCCCTCAGCTAAATCGCGAAGGTCCTCAGGCTCTGGACGCGCCTTAGTGTCAACCACAATGTGATTGAACTTTGAAATCAGCGCGTGCGACCCAGCCTCTGATGCAACGCGAAACGGTAACTTCTCCTCCCGCGACCACACGAGTGCCGACCGATTCTTATCTGCATCGATCAATAGCGTGCGTGCCTTTTCCTCAAAAAAAGCTGCTAAATGAATCGCGGTGGTAGTCTTGCCAACACCGCCTTTTAAGGCCGTAATCGTGACGATCATGTTTCCTCCTCTCGTGCCATCGCCGATCGTTCTTGCTTGAAAACTTATCGAATCGAAAAATGCGATCGCTTTCTCGAAAAAGTAGACTATTTGTACCTATTGAAGTTCCCAAGCTTCGGCCGCGATCGCCTCACTCCATTGCTCGTATTGTCGCGTAAATCCTCGAAAATTTTGTTGGGATTTGCTCTATGCAACCGCGACTGCGTACCGCACCAGCTGTCCTAATTTCACGCGCAGGGACTCCAGCCCCAGCCGTTCTTGTGCTGATAGAAACGCCGCCTCGGGAAACTGCTCCCGCGCGCGGGCAAGTGCCGCGCTGTCGGCGCGATCGATTTTATTAAACGCGACCAACATCGGGCCCGGTGAGATCGGCATCTCTGCTAGCAATGAGGTAACCGATGCAATCTGACTCTCCCACGCCGGATGAGATAAATCGACCAGGTGTAGTATTGCGTCGGATTCGGTTACTTCCTCTAGCGTGGCGCGAAATGCATCCATTAACGCCGGCGGTAACTGGCGAATAAATCCCACCGTATCTGTTAACAAGAGCGCATCCGGGTCCTCAGTCTCCGGTGCAGGAACGCTTAAGCGGCGCGTTGTCGGATCTAGCGTGGCAAATAATCGATCGGCCGCATAAATATTGGCATTGGTTAGGGTATTTAGCAGCGTTGATTTTCCTGCATTCGTGTAGCCGACAATGGCCACTGCAGGTACGTCCTGACGCTGGCGCTGTTGCCGCATCCGCGATCGGTGTGCTTGCAGTTTATCGACTTCGTTTTGCAGCCGCGACATCCGGCGTTGAATCGCCCGGCGCTCGGTTTCCAGTTTTGTTTCACCCGGACCCCGAGTACCGATGCCGCCGCCCAATCGCGACATCGCCCGTCCGCGCCCGGTCAAGCGCGGTAGTAAGTATTCCAACTGTGCTAGCTCAACCTGTAGCTTGCCCGCCCGCGACTGCGCCCGCTGCGCGAAGATGTCTAAAATCAACTCCGTACGGTCGATCGCCCGCACGCCCACACGCGTCTCCAGGTTCCTTGCCTGTGCTGGCGTTAGGTCGCGATCGCAAACCACCAGATTCGCACCTAGCGTTTGTACAGCCACCGCTAATTCCTGCACCTTGCCCGCCCCAATCGCGGTTTGTGGGTGCGCGCGCGGGCGCTTCTGCTCGAGCGTAGCCAACACCTCCCCACCGGCCGTATCGACCAAGCGCGTCACTTCCGTCAGCCCATCCTCAAAGGTTTGACGGTCCACATTATCGGTTTGTAGTCCTACCACCAGCACCCGATCGCGTGTGGCATCGACCTGCCGCGCCACGAATTCTCGTCGGAACTCCGCTTCAAGCCCTTCAACCAACGCCAGAAAATCTTGTTTCGTCAGCGCATCCAGGCTCTGCAGCGGCGATACCGACCAATGACTGCTAGCAGGCGTGTGTCCGTTTTCTGCATCCTCGGCGTCACTCGCGAGTATTGCCGAATCCGGCAGCAAGTGCGCTAGATACGCCCCAGCCACGTAGCCTGTCGCACCGCCGCCGCGTCGTTGAAATCCTTTCCCCGATAAGGTCAGTATTGCTAGCGCGTCGAGGCGTTGCACGATCAATGCGGTCAAACTGGCTTCTTGTGGCGGTCGCGCGTGGGGTGTTGCAGTAATGCACCGGATCCCAGATAGGCGCTCTGCCCCGTAGCGCGGCAGTTCAAGCAGTGGGATTTGAGTCTGGCGCGGCGTTCCGACCCCGATGCGAATCGGATGCCCCCGACGATTGATGTACGCGCATACTGCCTGACCGACTTCCGTCGCGATCGCGCCCAGCCGCTGGGCGAACTCTACCGTCACCACGCGATCTCGCGGCAGGCGTTGGTGGTACAGTCGCCGCAACTGCCGCAGTTGGCTCGGCTTCAAACCTTTGAGATTGCCGTGCAGCGTTTCGATAGGTATCTCCAGCTTTCGCGCCGAACGTGGATGTGAATTGATTTATTTTAGTCACCTGACCCGGTCGTTCGCCGGCCGCTGGCGTTACCCGAGTTGCCTATGCTGGGATCAGAATTGCCGAGGACTGCCCATGACCGTGCGCTACCCGCTCGTCCTTGCCATCATTGGCGATATCCACGACCAGTGGGATGCCACAGACTCGAAGCTTTTGTTGGGTCTTGGTGTCGATTTCGCGCTCTTCGTCGGAGATTTTGGGAACGAATCGGTTGAGGTCGTGCGGGAAATCTCCACGATCGCGCTGCCGAAAGCGGTTGTCCTCGGCAATCACGATGCTTGGTATAGTGCCTCGGTGTGGGGACGCCAGCGTTGCCCTTACGATCGCGCGCGCGAAGACCGCGTCGACCAGCAGCTCGACCTCCTCGGCGATGCTCACGTCGGGTACGGCCGCATCGACTTGCCCGACCATAACATCAGCGTGGTCGGCAGCCGCCCGTTTAGCTGGGGCGGTCCCGATTGGAAGAATGCCAGATTCTACCGCGATCGCTACGGTATTTCGGGTTTTGCGAGTTCCTGCGCCCGCATCGTAGGGTCTGCTGCAGCTTCTCCCTACGACACCGCGATCTTCCTCGCCCATAACGGCCCGACCGGCCTCGGTACCTCCCCGCACTCGATTTGCGGCCGCGACTGGAAACCCGGTGGCGGGGATTATGGCGATGCCGACCTCGCCAACGCAATTGCCAAAGCTCGCACGCTCGGTAAAACCGTCCCGCTCGTAGCCTTCGGGCACATGCACCATCGCTTGCGTCACACCCGAGCTCACTTGCGTACGGCTGTCGTTAAGGATCGCGCCGGGACAGTGTATCTCAATGCTGCTCGCTCGCCGCGCCACCACGTTACTCCGGACGGTCGGACTCAACGGCATTTTACGCGGGTCGAACTTACCCCTACCGGTGTCAGAGAAATTTCGGCGATTTGGTTATTGGCTGAGGGCGCGATCGCCCGCAAACAAGTGCTGTACCGCCGTCAACTGGCAGCATTGCCAGAGCAGGAACCTTCGCGATAGGATCGGCTTGACACTTGCAACGTCACTTTAGGAGAGGTGGCAGAGTGGTCGATTGCGGCCGACTTGAAATCGGCTGAACCGCAAGGTTCCGAGAGTTCGAATCTCTCCCTCTCCGTTGCGTTTTTTTCTTGGGACTTGCCTTCAGCAGACCACTGGCGAGCCGGTTGGGATCCGGCAAGGCGACTTGGGATGAGATAAGGGCGAGCAAAGAAACGCAATGCTCTCGGTCAGTAGCCTGCATGACAGAAATCACTTTGATGCTTGCCACAAACTTGTAACCGTGGAGACATCGTTGAACGAATTGCATCATTTCTACGTGCGAGATGGCAGTCGAATGCAAGTTTTGCGTCGAGTTATCCGGAGGGTTAACTGAAGAAATAGTCGCAAACACAGCTTGCAGGCGGTTGTCGGTAAGTGCCTCCACCCGAGCCCAAGCAAAGCCACTTGCCATCAAGCGCCATGGAAAAAACCATCCTTGTCATCCAAAAATCCGACTTCCAAGCCCAAATATGGCATGCGGCCCTTGTTTCTCAACAGTTTTCCGTCATTCGCTTGCCATCCCAGGTTGACTTGAACGCGTGGTTGAGTTCTACTCCCCCAGCAAAGCGACCCGACCTACTCGCAATCGAGATGACTGTTGCTGCCCTTGCCAATCCATATGCTTTTTGTCGCTGGTGTCGGGATCGCTATCCCAATACAAAGGTTTTGCTCACTAGCAACGATCGCGACGCTATTGCGGATGTCGAACGCCGTTGGGCAGTTTCTCAGGGAGCGATAGACCTACTCCCTGGTTTCCGCCGCGAAACAATTTTGACCAGTCTCCTCTGTGCCATGGAACGGGTTACGACCGCGCTTGACTGCGGACCGTTGGACCAGCAGGCACTTGCACCGATACTGATGTATGCGACTCAGTCGGTCCCGCAACCAGCTACTCAACCTCTAACTGCAGGCTCGGTAGACTCTAGTAGCAGTCCTCCAGCTTGGAGTGAGAAAGGGAACGGTAACGGTCAAGGACGCGGCAATAGTCGCCTGCTGCAACTCCCCTCTCCGCCTAAGTTGCTCCAAGATCCAGTCGAGGACCTGTCGCCAAAGGTTCGAGCCAAGTCCCAGTCTTCCAACTCTGACAAACCCGTTGAAGTGCCGGTCGAGCCCAGCGTTCCCGTACGACGATTCCGCGGTCGGGCCTACTAACCTAAAGGTAAGACGGTTGCCTTCTCAGCTCGGCACACAGCTAGCGCGAAAAGACCGGAATTCTTTGCTGGCGGCAACTGCAGGAATTCCTACTTTTATAATGAGACGGGTCCGTCTGAGTAGGGGAGCGAGTGATTAGACAAGATAACGAGCAGGCGATCGTCCGTAAATTCCGGACGCAAGTCACGATCCTGGCGAGCTTTGTTGGCTCGTTTTGGGCAATAGAGTTCTTAGATCGTGGGTTACTCGGCAATACGCTGCATTGGTTTGGGATCGTCCCACGGGATCCGGTTGGGTTGCGCGGAATTCTGTTTGCGCCCTTCCTCCACGGTAGCGTCAATCATCTTTTGAGCAACACGGTGCCCTTTGTCATGCTTGGCTGGCTGGTGATGTTGCGCGCGACGCACCATTTTTGGATCGTTACCGGGCTGTCAATGCTCGTCGGTGGCACGGGCGTGTGGCTGTTTGGAGCGCCGCAGTCAATCCACCTTGGTGCCAGCATCTTGATCTTCGGTTACCTCGGTTTCTTGGTGCTATACGGATACTTCCAGCGAGACGCGTCTTCGGTTGCCCTGTCGCTGATTGTTGTTCTGCTGTATGGCAGTGCAGTATGGGGAATTCTCCCGCTTCAAGGTGGGATTTCTTGGGAAGGACACTTGTTCGGTCTGCTCGGTGGTGCTCTAGCGGCTTGGCTGCTAAGTGGTCGCGCCCGTGCCCGTCGCAACAATTGATATTTCCTCACGACTCTCTGCCGAGAGTGCCTTGAAAACCATAGAGTGAACCAGACTTGGCTTCGGACTGGACCGGCACCTTCGCGTTTGACCGTGCGATCGCCGCGCTCGATATATAGACCCGTGAGATATAGACCTGTGAGTATTCCCTCTTCAGTTACTTTGTGGGGAGCATAATAATTTATTCTTTTCTCCTTCTGTTTTTGTGAAATTGTCTGTGTCAACTCATACCAATTCCTGGGGGCACATTATCTAAACCCTGTCTCTGAAAGCCCAACACTATAAGCTTGGAGGCGCTTAGTTATGGGGCACTTCGATTAATTTGCTCAAGACCCCAGGTCTACAGGGCAGCATGAGCATTTCAGCCGCCGGTTTTCCACGGTCCAGGATTGTTCGAGGTTCCCTATGGTGAGTGATTATCCTGGACTGGTATCAAAGGAAGTTCTATCGTTTCAGTTATTCGCTGCCCTAGTCCCTAGGAGGTTTGAAGCTGGTTCCAGAGATTCTAGTTATAGGTATTGAAACTGGGTTAGACGTTTCGGGACTTCCAGCGATCCAACGTTACCCAGCTTTTCGGGACTGGTGCTGCGAACGCTGGCTGGCGGTTTCATACCCCATCGGGCGGTATATAGCGAAGGTAGCGCGCGACCCCAGCGAGTTTGCCACGACCTGCCGGTCGGCACAGCAGCCGCAGGACCAGAGCATGTACCAGCAAGCGCGTAAAGTATAACCACACGATCGCACCCGACGCGTAGCGTTCCAGCACTAACAAATAACTGAAAGTTGCGTGCTCGAACTTAAGCACCGGAAAGCGATTGACAGTAGTTGAAGGCTGGTGAATGACGGCAACTTGGGTTGCGACGGCAAGTCGGTGCCCTTGCATGATGTAACGCTGGCAAAAGTCGAAGTCTTCGTAATATAAAAAGAACTCCGGGTCGAATTGCGGGCACGTCTCGAAACGCGCCAGATTTATTATCGTGCTACAAGCGCTGGCCCAATCGCTGGTGACGAGATCGACGCTCGGGTTTCGCGCCGCTGGCGGCAGTTCCGCTACCGTACGAATAACGCCGAGTTTTCGAGCAAACGTACCGCGAGCGAACCATACCGTGCCGTCCGGCTTGTAAATTTGCGTGCCTAATATCGCCAGCTCGGGATGGCGATTGCACACTTCCCGAGCTCGGACGATAGTATCCGGCAAAAAGCTGGCATCAGGATTGATCGCCCATACGCGAGCATAGCGATCGCGCCCCCAAATCCACTGCAGCCCCAAGTTGCAACCACGTCCGAATCCGAGATTGATATGGGCTTCGAGGAGGGAGATACGCGGAAACGCTTGCAGGAGAACCCGCAGCTCGCGATCGCGACGAGCATTGTTGACGACTACCAGTTGGTAAAGATCTGGCGGTGTTTCATCAAGAGAATCGATCAGCCGAGCGAGCCAAGCGGACGAATAGTAACTGACGACGAGTAAATAGAATTTTCTCAAGAGTATCCTCGCAACCCTGTAAGGTGCCCAGTATCTATATAAAGGCATTGAGCTATAGACACCGCTGGGTTTGGCTTGCTAATGGTTGCAGGACAAGCTCGCCGTTCCATTGTGTGCACGGCTTACTGCGAGTTGCGATAGTTGGACTCGACCGGACTATTTTCTAAAAGCACGACTCTAGAAGCAGCTCCGCCGAGCCCCACGCCGTGCAGCATCCGTTCCTCACTTATTTAACTTGGCATGAGTGTCCAATTCTGGCTAACTGACACATCTCTGAAATCCCAGGTCAGTCATGCATGGCAGCGAAGGGAGCGAATGCAGGAAAACCAGACTCGGTTGTCATAATTAGCCCGAGCCTGCTCGGACGCAAAACAGGGCTCTGGGTCCACTGCTGACAATGGAAGGGTGGGGGCAGTCTTTGGCGTCACTCAGCCAATACTCCAAGCAACCAAGCCAATTTCTAGATAGCGCAGACCCCGACGCCAGTGCGGGTCTACATTGATCATCAACGCTTTCCAGGGGTTGACTGCAATACACTTCAACCGAATCTGCAGCTCCTGCATCCGCAAATTCTGCTGCATTATCAACTCCACACCTGCGATTACCAGCGTTGCCAGTTTGTCCTGCGCCAACAAGTTGGGGTACGTCTTCACCCCCACTGTCACTAAATCCGCCTCAACGAGCATGGATCGCGAGGCCAGCTCAGCATTTTTTTGCGTCTGTTCGCCTAACTGCTAAGTATCGAGTAAAAACACGGGCCGACCTTCCTGAAACCCTATGACACCAGACAAAAACCCTCTGAGCCTGACGATAGTCTGCCTAAACGCGGCACGCAGAACTGCTGGTTAATTCGTTCGCGATACAATCATGTTAAGCAATGTGAAGCCAGCCATCGCTCTTGAGGATTAGCTTGTTGGGAGCGATCGAGCTAAAGTGCTGCCAGATTGCGATCGAGTCGAACTTCTGCGCCCAAAGCGTGCCATGTTCTTGGACGAACTCACTCCCCTTCTTAAAGAATTCTCCCAGCAGCCCCTCGCCTTCGCTGGCGGTTTTTTCTCCGGCCTGCTGCACCTTAGCCCTAACGAAGATCCTCTCAAAACCTGGCTGAAAAGCCAAGGCGTCGGCCCCGAGAGCGATCGGTCCCGCTCCAGCAGCAATGCACCCCAGTCGATCGATATCGAATAGCAGGGCGCGCGTTCTGCCTTTCCCGCTCCGTTTCCATGTCCGTTCGTGTTTCTCCTCGCCAGGATAAGGTAGGTCAGCAGCGCACCGGACTCATTGACGTCGCAAGGACGTCTCAAACTTAGTGCAAGCCGAGATTGCCTCCGCTCTAGCTGCAGAGCAATCTATTCCGATACGATAGGGCGTTCGCTTTTGATGTCCCGCAACCGTTTGCGCGCATCCGATCGCGCTCCTAACAGTGTCACGCGTCTGCTTCTAGACGAGCGCTCTGCCTGCGTGCCAGCGGTTCGCAGATTCCAGGTCCGGAGTGCGACGTCCGCCAGCTCCTGCCAGCGAACCTGAAGCTCGCATAAAAGTTATCCGCTCCCATAAAAGCCGCTTCCTATGATGGAGTCGAACTGCAGAACCCAGCACGTCCGAGCGGCCGCGCGATCGCCGCGTGCATCGCCACCGCCCCCTGCGAAAAGGAATCCGGCATTATGGTCAACGCCGCGCAGCAAGCGCAGGAGCATTCCTTAAACCGAGATTGCATGACGCCGTCCCGCCACGTCTTGCAAGAACTCAACAGCTTCGCGCCCCACGCCCAGGACCTCAGCGCCATCATGGGTCGCATCGCCTTGGCTGCGAAGCTGATCTCGCGCCACCTCAGTCGGGCCGGCATCATCGAAGGCGTTCTCGGCTTTACTGGCGAACGCAACGTCCAAGGCGAATCTGTCAAAAAGATGGACCTCTACGCCAACGACGTCTTCATTCAAGTCTTCAAACAAAGCGGTTTGGTCTGCCGCCTTGCTTCTGAGGAAATGGACGAGCCCTACTACATCCCCGAAAACTGCCCGATCGGTCGCTACACCCTGCTCTTCGACCCGATCGACGGCTCCTCCAACATCGATACCAACCTCAACGTTGGCTCGATCTTTGCCATCCGCCAGCAAGAAGGCGACGACCTCGACCGCCGCGCCCGCGACTTGGTGCAGCCCGGCCGCAAGCAGATTGCCGCCGGCTATGTCCTCTACGGCGCGAGCACGATGCTGGTTTACTCCATCGGCAGTGGCGTTCATTCCTTCACCCTCGACCCCAGCCTCGGCGAGTTCATCCTGGCGCAAGAGAACATTCAAGTGCCTGCTTGGGGCGGCGTCTACAGCGTCAACGAGGGCAACTTCTGGCAGTGGGACGAACCGATCCGCGAGTACGTGCGCTACGTTCACCGCACCCCCGGTTACTCCGCCCGCTACGGTGGCGCGCTCGTCGGCGACTTCCACCGCATTCTGCTCCAAGGTGGCATCTTCCTCTATCCCGGCTCGGTCGAGAAACCTCATGGCAAACTGCGGCTCCTCTACGAAAACGCTCCCCTTGCTTTCCTCATCGAGCACGCAGGCGGTCGTGCCAGCACCGGCACCCGCGCCATCCTCGACCACGAGCCGACGGAACTCCACGAGCGTACGCCGCTCTTTATCGGCAGCCCCGACAACGTCGCGCAAGTCGAAGCTTTCCTACAAGGAAAACCCGCACCCGACAGCAGCGCCTAGCGCCCTGCCGACCGCATGCGATCGCCACCGGACATCTCGAACCGGTCTCGACAAGATCGCTAGCGCACCCGCTACCGTACACAAGGCGAACCGCGCCCAAAGTCCACACAGTCACGTTAAGAGCGAATCACCACCATGGCTACGATCGAGAACCCGATTCTTCAAATCGAGCAACAGTACGGCCAGAGCATCTGGATGGACAACCTCAGTCGCGACCTTATCGAGTCCGGCGAGTTGCAGCGCCTGATGGACGAGCGCGGTATCTGCGGTATTACCTCCAACCCCGCCATCTTCGAGACGGCGATCGCGGGTAACCAAATCTACGACGCCGACATCGAAGCCGGCATCCGCGCGGACAAGTCCATCCAGGAAATCTACGAGTCCCTGGTCTTCGAAGACATCCGCCGCGCCTGCGACGTCCTGCGCCCGGTCTACGAGAGCACCAACGGCCTCGACGGCTATGTCAGCATCGAAGTCCCACCGGACATCGCCCTTAATGCCGAAAAATCCGCTGCCGAAGCACGCCGCTACTACGACGCCATCCAGCGCGAGAACGTGATGATCAAAATCCCCGGCACGCCCGAGGGCTTGATCGCCGTCGAGCAAACCATCGCCGCCGGCATTAACGTCAACGTGACCCTGCTGTTCTCGGTGCAAAGCTACATCGACACCGCCTGGGCATACCTTCGCGGGCTCGAACAGCGCGTCGCTGCCGGTCAGGACATCGCCAAGATCGCCTCGGTAGCCAGCTTTTTCCTAAGCCGCATCGACGTCAAAATTGACAGCGCTGTCGCCAGCAAGCTCAAGGCCGGCGGTGCTGAACCGGCGAAGCTGCGGAAAGTTCTGGGCAAAGTCGCGATCGCCAACGCCAAGATCGCTTACCAGGAATACAAAAAGATCGTCAACAGCGATCGCTGGCAGGATCTGGTTGCCAAGGGGGCAAAAGTGCAGCGCCTGCTCTGGGCGAGCACCAGCACGAAGAACCCCGACTACAGCGACGTGATGTACGTAGACGAACTCGTGGGGCGCGACACGGTTAATACCCTGCCACCGGTGACCATCGAAGCTTGTGCCGATCACTGCTCGCCCGGCAACCGCATCGAAACTGAGGTGGACGAAGCGTACCAGTTCATCGAGAGCCTCAAAGATCCGGCGATCGCGATCGACATCGACACGGTCATGGACGAACTGCTCGCAGAAGGCATCGAGAAGTTCATCAAGCCTTACAACTCCTTGATGGCTTCGCTAGCGAGCAAAGTCAAGCAACTAGCTGCTGTTTAGCCCTCGTACCCGACGGGCGATCGCGGCGGTGGCGATCGCCCACACTACCGAGTGCACGGTTGCTACGAACGTTACGCGCGGCGCGATCGAGCAGAACGAAACCTCAGATTAAAATCCCGACCTATTTAGGACGTTCCTCCGACACGAGAGTAGATACCAATTATGGTGACCCTGCCAGAAAACCCGCTCCGCGTTGGATTGCAACAAGAGCGCATGCCCGAACCGCTGATCATGGTTATTTTCGGGGCGTCGGGGGACCTCACGCAGCGGAAACTCGTCCCTGCAATTTATCAGCTCAAGCGCGAGCGGAATTTGCCTGGAGAACTCACGATTGTCGGCTTTGCCCGCCGGGACTGGAGCCACGAGTACTTCCGCGAGCAGATGCGCAAAGGCATCGAAGAGTTTTCCACAGGCATCGGACAAGAAGAACTCTGGAAGGACTTCGAAGCCGGATTATTCTATTGCTCCGGCAACATGGACGAGCCCGAAAGCTATCAGAAGCTCAAAGACTTCCTTGCGGAGCTCGACGGCAAGCGCGGGACACTTGGAAACAGGGTATTCTATTTAGCCGTATCCCCGAAGTTTTTCCCCAGCGGCATCAAGCAGCTGGGGGCGGCGGGCATGCTGAAGGATCCCATCAAGCATCGCCTGGTGATTGAAAAACCCTTCGGGCGCGACCTGAAATCGGCGCGGGAACTCAATCGCATCGTCCAAAGCGTGTGCGCTGAAGAACAGGTCTACCGTATCGATCACTACCTGGGCAAAGAAACGGTCCAGAACTTGTTGGTATTCCGGTTTGCCAATGCGATCTTCGAACCGTTGTGGAACCGACAGTTTGTCGATCACGTACAGATTACCGTTGCGGAGTCGGTTGGGGTAGAAGATCGCGCCGGCTACTACGAGACCTCGGGCGCGCTGCGCGACATGATACAGAATCACCTCATGCAGCTGTTGGCCATCACGGCGATGGAGCCACCCAATGCCCTCGATGCGGACAGCATCCGTTCGGAAAAGAACAAGGTCCTGCAGTCGTTTCACCTAGCCGATCCCCAAAATCTCGACACCTGCGCCGTGCGGGGGCAGTACTCGGCAGGCTGGATGAAAGGCAAGCCCGTTCCCGGCTACCGGGAGGAAGACAACGTCAATCCCGGATCGCTCACCCCGACGTTTGTCGCGCTGAAACTGCTCTGCGACAACTGGCGCTGGAAAGGCGTGCCGTTTTACTTGCGTACGGGCAAGCGCATGCCGAAGAAGGTTTCGGAAATCGCGATTCAGTTTCGGGATGTACCGCTGCTGATTTTCAAATCAGCCGCACAACAAGCAAACCCGAACGTGCTTGCCATGCGGATTCAGCCCAACGAAGGAATTTCATTGCGCTTCGAGGCGAAAATGCTCGGTCCCGACCTGCGCACGCGCTCGGTCGACATGGACTTCAGCTACGGATCGTCGTTTGGCATGGAGAGCGCCGATGCATACAACCGCCTCTTGCTCGACTGCATGCTCGGCGACCAAACACTATTTACGCGCTCGGACGAAGTGGAAGAAGCCTGGCGCGTGGTCACACCTCTCATTGAAGCGTGGGAGTCTCCTGCCGACCCAAGCACCGTGCCGCACTACGAAGCCGGAACCTGGTTGCCCGCGGTAGCGGAGGACATGCTCAACCGCGATGGTCGGCGCTGGCGGCGTCCGCAATAATTGCGCCCGCCCTCGTTTTCGGATCGCCGCGGGCGGGACGCAAGCGCCCACAAACTGGCGATAGCAACGACTCAGTAAGATCGAACCAATCGAACCGCTATTAGCAATACCGCGATCGCCGGCTGCCGACCCACAGCTCGCACACCCGATACCGAACTCCGACCCCCCTTGAGGAACCGATGACTACCGCACAACCGCTTCCCGTCGTTTCCCTGCAAGCCCCGAAGGACGTTTCGATCGCCGAGATCGAAGCCGAACTCGATCGCATTTGGCAAAGCTATGGCTCGGGTGAATCCGGTACGCTGGCAACCCGTGCCTCCACGTTCACGCTCGTGATTTGCGATGCCGTCGATGCTTCTCCCAATCAGCCGGGGAAAGTGGCCGACGCGATCGCAGCAGCCTATCCATGCCGAATCGTGACCCTCATTCCGACCTCCGGGAGTGATGAGGGCTTGAGCGCCCAGGTATCGGCGTATTGCCCGATGGAGAAACGTCAAGCTAGTTCGCTGATTTGCTGCGAGTCGATCGCTTTGCAAGGCGCACCGGATGCATTCGAGCGCAATGCAGCCATGGTTGAGGGTTTGATGCTGAACGACTTGCCCTCGTTTGTATGGTGGAAAGCATCGCCTGACTTCGATTCCGGACTGTTTCGTCATTTGGCACAGAACTCCAGCGCGCCGATCGTCGATTCCAGTGCGTTTGACGCTCCCGAAGGCGTTCTGCGCCGCGTGACTGAATTGGTTGGACAGGGCATCCCGGTCGCCGATCTGAACTGGCGGCGGCTGGCCGCTTGGCAGGAACTGACGGCAGAGGCCTTCGATCCACCAGAGCGGCGGGCAGCGATCGCGGAGATCGATCGCGTAACGATCGATTACGAACGGGGCAATCAAACCCAGGCGCTGATGTACTTGGGCTGGCTAGCCGGCCGCCTGCAGTGGCGTCCCGAATCCTATTCTCACGAGGGCGGCGATTACGATCTGCGCCACGTGACCTTCGTGGCCCCGGACCAACGCGTGGTAACGGCCGAGCTAGCCGGCATTCCCGTTGCCGATCCGGGTGAAGTGGTCGGCGATTTGATCGGACTGCGCCTGGCTTCAACAAACCTTAATGCCGACTGCTGCACGGTGTTGTGCTCGGAGTCGACTGGTTGCATGCGGATGGAGGCGGGGGGAGGCGCCCAATCGTGCCGCGTCCAGCAGGTGACGCCACTATTCGACCAACGTACGGAAATGCTGCTAGCGCAGCAGTTGCGCCGCTGGGGTCGCGACCAACTGTTTGAAGAAAGCATGGTCGTGACGCACGAAATCCTGAATTTGGCCGCACAGCAGGGTTAGCCAACCGCCGTGCGATTGATGGTTCTCCCCTGCGAGGGGATCCCTAGCTGCTAGCTAGGG
>NZ_ASSJ01000032.1 GCF_000473895.1 Rubidibacter lacunae KORDI 51-2
CCCAAGCTTTTTGCCTCGGATTCTCGGCCCAAGTGCAAGGGTTTTAAGGCTCTGGTGCCTATAAACTTGCACTTTTCTGGCATAGAAAACGCTGAGATCATTTCATTGCGGAGATTCCAGCCTTTTTCAGCAAGCCCTATTTATAAGGAAACGCACTGTCATTGGGCGAAAAAGTTTGCAAGCCTTTCACGGCATAAGGTTGAGGGTTTCCGCATAAGAGTTCGTGAATAATCCAATCTAGCGTTATCTCGAAGGCTGGTGCTTCCGCCACGTCGAGCGCAGTGCCGGGGTCGGTAATAACACGGTTATCAATTGGGTTCGACACAGCGCAACAGCCTGGGGGACCTGCCAACTGATGATACCCTTGCACCAGAGATTGGAGAGCTAGATGAACAGCAAAGGTGTGTGAGCTCAAAGAAAAAAGGATGGCTCTGGACTTTAGTCAAACTCAAACAAACGGGGATTGTGGCGGTTCCCGTGGGCGACCTCAGCAGCGGCACGTTTGAGCCGTTATGCGAGCGTGTAAAGTGAGGGATTGCTGCTGGTGGCTGAAGTGACGGCTAAGGATCTACAAGAAGTTCCTAGACGCGGTAAGCCACGAAATGAGCAATATTTAAAAAATGCAGCTGGAAGGGGGGAAACGAGGCTGAGGACTTTCTTGGCGAGGCAGAAGCGCAAGAGCATTTACTCCTCGAAACTGGAGGCGATGCTGGGGGTATCTGTTAGATTGCGGCTGCTCTATTTGCACCACCGTGAGATTCCGGTTTGAGGGACACTATCCCCTGCTCTTACGACGCCCGTGCCCCAGGTTCGATGCCGGTTAGTCCCTGTTCGTTAAATCTCTGAAGCTGTGCTGACCCCCAACACAAAGCGATCTTCTGCATCGGTAAGGGAGAAAGGCGATCGCTTTAGATTGTTTTCGCTCGGAACGAGCAGCGGCAGTCTCGCTAGCGTGCCGAGCGATCTCGCGCGATGACCGAAAATTTAAGGCTGCTGGACTCGGAGGGCTCGTTCTGCAGGTTAGAGATTTCGCAAGCCCCAAGCACAAGCAGTACCCAAATGAAAGCAAGCGCGCTGAAGTGACGGAGAGTGTGGCGGTCGAGAAGTGCAGCCATGATGGGTAACTCCTGCTGATAGAGTGATGCGGAAGCGAGCGGGTGAGGAAGGCTTCGTTGCTGACACAGTTATGCTAAAGCGACCCACCCCGGCAGCAGAAGGCCAAAATAGGTATGCTTTAGCGTCAGGTAAGGCAAGCACCAATGCCGAAAACTGCAAGTCCACTCACATCGCTCGAATTAAGAAACAACACGCGCGTCAGTTTTGTGTGTCAAGAAGTTAGTTATCAACTTTTAGAACTTGTTCTCGATCTCGCAATCCCAGACAAACCAAGACCCTCAGCAACTGCCGCGCAAGCCAGCAATAGGATTCTACGCACCAGAGTAACGGCCGTGCGGTCGATAAAGGAATGAAAGCACCGGGATAGTAAGTGCTGAGCGATCGCGAGATCGGTCCCAATCACTTACGAGAAGTAGGGCGGTCGTCTTGTTTGTCAAAGGGCACTTGCCCCAGGTGTCCGCTCAGCCCTTACGCAGATAACGTTGCCCACCACCACTCTCCCTTATTGACCAGCGCATTCAGCAAGGAAACTTCTGGAACTACAGGAGTTGGTGGGAGTTACGTGGAGGCGATGCGTTCAACTTAGGACTCGGGTTTTCCTATTGCCATCGAGCCGAATTTTTTCAAAAGTCCTGGCATCGCGCCGCCGACGTTTTTAGCATGAGAGCAACCTGACGGTTATCCTCCCTGGAAGCTGCTAGTGTTGGCTTGGACTCGTTGGCGGAGGATTTCGACCGTAATCGTACCTCCGAAGTCGGGGATCGGTGCAGCAGGCTTGCTTAGTCGCACGCCCACTTGCTCAACGAGTTCGAATTCTAGGACAGTGTCGGCGATCGCACTTGCCAGCTTCTCCACGAGATTAAACCGGGCTGTCTTGACGAGTTCCCGAACAGCAGCGATCGCTTTGCGGTAATCCAGAGTGTGAGCAATATCATCGCTGGTTCCCGCTGGTGCGAGATCGAGCCACAGCTTAAGGTCTACTTCAAACCACTGGCCGAGGCTCCTTTCCTCGGGCAAGTAGCCAGTGTAACCATAAACGCGAATACCAGTTAGATCGATGATGTCCATAAATGTTTTAGCCTGCAATTGCAGTCAGCGTAGAAGTGCAACTTGTACAAATGACTCGATCGCTGACAAGACCGATAATCTTGTCAACTGAGGGCGCGATGATTGCTTAGGGTAGCAGTCCCAAAGTTCCTCCTAGGAAAGGTCGTTGAGCTGGAGAATCA
>NZ_ASSJ01000033.1 GCF_000473895.1 Rubidibacter lacunae KORDI 51-2
GAGAGGCAGTTGCCACACTCCTTATTAGCGCCTAAACTTGCAATAAGTGTCTTAGATGCTTGGCACCCAACTGCTACTACTTGCTTAAGAGCAATATGGGTATCAAGCGGTTGGATTTATTGCTCATAACTACAACACACCGGGTTGGAGCATTTGTTAGGCGGTCAAAGGATCAAACGTTTGCAAAGCTGAAGCTAAACACCGCATCATTGAAGTCCATGTCAGAATCAAGGGCAGGTAGGTCTTCAAAGCCAAAGACATTTCCGCCCAAGGATCGAAAATGATCGACTGCATCGGGATTCGCTCTCCTGTAGGCAAAATATGCCACTAAGTCTTCACGATCCTCTGCAGCATTGTTATCCGGATTCCGCTCGAGGAATTCCGCAGGCGTAATGCCTCCGCCATTGGCAATTGCGAACGGTGCGTAAAGACGACCGCCTTCAAGAACGACATCGGCAAAATCTGCTGCTGTTGTATTCTCGGCAAGGTTTCCCCCCGCCCGGATGGATACTCCTGGAATTGCCGCGGAGATCGCGGCAGCAGCATAACCATTACTTAATCCGGGTTGCAGGTCTGCGACTCCATCTCCATTGGTATCAATACCCCCGAATTCATCAACAACTTCATAGAAACCCACGAAGTTATCAAATGATGCATCCGTTAAGCCCAGGACGCGATCGTCCAAGATGGGACTGAAACTACCGGGAGTATCGAGGAGGTTGAGGGCAAAGGAAGTGATGTCTCCATTGTCCTCAGCCGTAAATAAGACGCTCTTGAAAAGCGATAGCGACGCTGCAGATTCATTGGTGTCTACACCATAGTTTTCGCCATCAAGCAGGGTGAAGTTTAGGGGTTCTGTCCCTTCGGTTGTCCCAGTATCCGATACGCGTAAGAGGAGCGAAGATTCTGCTTGTGTGAGATTGACGATAAAGCTGCTGGGATCGAACGAACCGCTGGGTGGCAACTCAATGCCATCCAATTCAAGAATAGGAGTCCCGTCTGCTCCAGTGAATAGATTGGAGAGAACACCAGTATTATCACTATCAATAAAGACGGGCAGACCACCTACCGGAATATCACCGGAAATACTAAAGGAAATGGTGAAATTTGCCCCAGTACTTACGGTGTCGCGATCGATTGTGAAGCCGACTACGGGGTCATCCAAATTCGGGACGCCATCCGTGATGATAAAGCTATCTTCGCTAGCATCCGAATCGATTTCGTATGCATTACTAGCTTCGAGAGCAACGGCTACCGTTGTGTCGGGTTGAGTGATGATGTCGTCGATCGCTAGAGCGGCGATCGTGGCTTGACTCTCCCGTATCCTTACGGAAACGGTATCTTGGCCGCTAGCGGCAATCCCTCGCAGCAGTTCGCCAGCTTCGCTAACTTCACTGGCGTCATCCGATTCATCAGTATCATCCGATTCATCAGTATCATCCGATTCACCATTACTCGTATCACCAACGGGCAAGAACTCTAAGCCAGAGGTTTGTACGCTTGCCAGATCGATGCGATTGCTGCGAATCGCTTCAAGAAAGTCTCCTGAAAAGTCAACAATCAGGCCCGCATCGGGGATCGCACCTTCAATAATGAAGTTAATGAAAAGTAAATCTCCACTGACTTCACTTAAGAAATTGGTCTCACCCACTTCGCCTGTTGTCACTTCGAGCCCCACCACAGGCAAAGGACCGGGACCAGGACCGGGGTCGGGGTCGGGGTCGGGGTCGGGGTCGGGGTCGGGGTCGGGGTCGGGCACCGCATCCTCAGTTTCAAAGAATGAAACTGGAAAAGAAGTGGTTGCTGGGTCGAGCGTTACACCACTTGTGAGGGAAGTGAACGTGAACGTATCCGTTTCCGTTTGGCCAGCAACGTCTTCTGTGACGCCGTCTGCGTCAATATCCCGACCAAACAACCCATCTGCATTCTGTCTATCAACAAGAATCGAATTAAAGACTGGAATAGTCAGAGTGCTTACGGACGCAAAAAGTTGAATGTCTATGTCCGTAAAGTCTGTAAAGTCCGGTATCGGAACCAGTCCATTTGGAGTGGCAGAAGGAAGGACAAAACGAGTCAAGCCCTGATTATCTGCAGAGGACAGATTGATAACCGGAGGATTTGCAGGATCGATTGGGTCTCCGCTGACGGTAAAGGTGATGGTAAAAAAATTAGTCGTCGGGTCTGCTACCCCAGTACTGCCTAGTTCTTCAATAAAGTCTGTTGTATTGAACTCGATCGTGATTACGGTCGTGAAACTGCTTTGATAGTGATGCTGCAATGCATTGGAGAAAACCACTGGGGTTGTCACCGGACCGAGCTGGGTTTCTAGTTCCCAGTTCTGATAACCATTGACATTCCCGACACGATACGCCGATGCAGCAATGTTCGCCCCTGTCAGCTGACGTAACTTTTGCAGGAATGTGGATCCCTGAAAGCCCTTGGCCACTTGGCAACCGTAGAGCAGTAAATCGCGCCCTTCCAACACCTCAGACCATTCCTGTAGTTGCCGGGCGTAATGTCCGACCGCACACCCATCCAGCTGGGTATTGCCCAGGGTCAACGACCCTGGCGAGCCATGAGCAATGATGTGAACTTGCTCCAGGGTGGGGCATTGGCGCAACAGTGCTGAAATTTGCTTGATACCATCCTGCCTGGAATCCAGAACTGCAGTGGCACGATCGTTTTTGGCCACATCAGCCAGCAACTGCGGTAGGCATTCGACATTGGCATCGAAGATGACCAAGGACTTTACCTGAGAAACCCGATTGTCTGGCGAACTACTACAACGACCGAACGACTCGACGTCAGGGTGGGCAAGCTGGAGGGTCATGACTTTGTCTAATACAAGGTTGACAAAAAGCAAGGGGAGGAGTTTGAGAGGCAGTTGCCACACTCCTTATTAGCGCCTAACACTTGCAATAAGTTTCTTGGACGCTTGGCACCCAACTGCTACTACACAATGTATAGCGGCATCGGTGCTGTCAGTAGTATGAATATCTGTCGACCGAACTTATTGCTTGATAGTTGCAATAAGCAGTATAGCCCAATCAGAGGTCGATCCGCCTTGGATCTAAGACTTGGGACTCATTGGTGATGCAGAAAACTCCTGAACCCGTTGCCCTGTAGTGGATGCGGCAAGAGGGAGCCCATTCCAAAATGCTGTAAGTTCCCCAACTTATCGGCAGACCATG